>JANNDV010000176.1:0-6369 GCA_031387975.1 Acaryochloridaceae cyanobacterium OTE_75_metabat_521
ACGACCCATATCGGGCACGTCAGGGGTTCCAGAGACTTGAGCCATGGTATACGTCGCTTCTAGTGATGTTCTATGAAATCGGCAGATTTAATCTGCCCTGGCTGCTGCTCATTCGCACTGCTTTCTAGAGTCTAAAGTTTGTTAGCTGGGGTGAGCTTTACAAGACTTGAGCAGCAGCAGAGGCGAACTTACGCACGTCGGGCATCATTACATTTCTTGACGTATTATCTCACTAGTTGCCCTGCATTTGCATACGAAATGTAAACAACCTTAAGCATTAGAAAGGGATTGACTCAAGGCGCTTGGTTTTGCGAAGCGGCGGATTCTGAGGGGCGATCGCCCTAATCTGAGAGCCATGCATCCCTTCAGAAGAATCACGTATCCTAAAGTTAACTCCCTTGGTATCTAAACCCAATCTATGACCGGAATCCAACTCCAAGAAGCACTCATTGCAAAGTGGGGAAAGTCCTACGACCTTCAGTTTCGTCGTACTCAAGGCAAGCTCTTTGTGCAGGTAATGTGGCGATACCTCGAACAGGCTTCTTTCCCCATGACGCCCCAAGAATACCAAGAGCATCTAGAGGCTGTGGCGACCTATCTACAGGGCTGGGGTGCCTTTTCGCAGGTGATGGAGGTCATTCAGTCTACGCGAGAGCGACCTCGCTTAGGCAAGGCCATCAGCATCCCCATTGAGCTAGGAGAACGTGCCTCAGAATGGATGGTGGGAGAGTTTTAGCTTTTATCTATAAAACGGGTTTCGGCTCCGCTCAACCCTCAAATCCCGTTTTGGCGAGGGTTGAGCGAAGTCGAAACCCCAACCTCACAAGTAACGTTAATTTTGTCTGTCTATTTAGTTCAGCACTTCAAATCTATTTACCCAATAGTAAAACAAGCCCTGTCCCCCCCATGTACAGCAGCAAAACGGCTCCACCTAGCAAACTTTGCGTGAGCGGATCGGTGGAGGGCGTTAACACGGCACCTAGTACCATTGCGCCTAACAGCACGGCACGCCAAGCCGACAGCATTTGCTTACCGGAGACAATGCCAATGAGTCCTAGCAAAAGCTGAATGACCGGAATCTGAAATGCAAGCCCTGTGCTAAAGAGCAGCAGCAGCACAAACTCAAAATAGCGATCGATGGACCAAAGCTGCTCAACCACATCACCGCCATACTGGATGAAGAAATTGAGGGCGGCTGGAATGAGCGCAACGTAGGCAAACCCTAGGCCAAGGGCAAATAAAATAGAAGAGCCAAACACAATGGGGCCTAAAAAGCGACGCTCTTTACGGGTAAGGCCGGGCAGCACAAAGCCGATAATCTGATACAAAATGAACGGGCTGGCAACCAATAACCCGCTGTACCCTGCAACCTTAATTGAGACAAAGAAATACTCCCCTGGCGCAAGCTGCAAAAATTTAACGCCCTGAGCGGGTTTCTCTAAAAGGCTGACAATGAGGTTCACTTTCCAGAAGCACAGCACCACACCGCCCAGGGCCGCCAGCAGCCCGTAAAAAATTCGCTGACGCAGTTCTTCGAGGTGGTCAAACAAAGACATCTCAACGTCATCGACCAAATCATCTGGGTCAATGAGAGAAGGCGTAAGCTCACTCTCCTCTAACTCAAGGGGCGAAATATCAAGGTCTTGAACCGAAGATGTAGGCGACTCAGAGGAAGTGGTCATAGATTCTATCGAATGGCACTGTTTTGATTATAAATTTCTGAACTGTCGCCGTAGGTCTTCCTTCTACTCGTAACTGTCCACTACACTATAAAAGTCTACAGAAGTAATTTCCAAGAAACGGTCTTAGGCCGTTTTGATTGTCGCTTCTAGCCTGGACAATGTTATTCATGATTTCGATAGGGAAACTCAGCGCCGTGATGAAGGCATCTCCAGTCACAACTCAGCTTCGGCATTGGCTAGGGGGCGACTTGCTGCTGTTGGCAAAGGCTTCGGTTTGGCGAGAGGTTTTTGCAACGTGGTTACAGCAGGCTGCCAATGGCGATCGCCGTTCTCTTTACGGTAGCGTAGTTCCCCCATTGCTGATGCTGTTGGGGGCGATCGCCTTCTGGCACTGGAATGCCCCGCTCTTGGTCGCAATGTTGTTGGGGGGTGTTAGCAGTTTTTTGCTCTACAGCCTGAGGCAACGATCGTTTTCTGGGCGCAAAATTAAGCAATGGCTCCAAAGCCCAAACGCCCCAATGATTTTAAGCGTGGGCGCTGGTGTTGGGATTTTGCTGCTGTCTTATAGTGCCCTGGCAGTTTGGCAAGATCTGGGTAGCCCTTGGCTAGCAATGATGCTGTTTACGCAAGAAGCTGGGATTTTTGGGGCGTTAGGTCTGGCGGTCTGGCTGATGCTGACCCGACAAAATAAACCGATCCACTCCTTTGAGCGATGTGTGGCGGGGTTGCTACATCGAGATGAGCTACGGCGGCTGATGGCGGTACGCCAGTTAACGGCGTTGATAGTGCAGGGGCAGTTGAGCGGTACGGAGCGATTGCATGCTCTAGACTACCTGCACTTACTGGCGCAAAAAGAGAACAGTCCTGTTGTGGGTAAGGCGATTCAAGAAGGGTTGGGGTACCTAGCGCCGCCTCAGCGAATGATTTTGGGCGATCGCAGTTCGGTGGGCGATCGTGTGATTGATTGTGCAATTCCAACGTCTGTGCGGGTTTCGATGCGGCGCAAGGCTATGGCAGATGCAAGTTAAGGTGATTTCTAGGAAACAACCTACCGCTGGCTTCGACTCCGCTCAGCCAGCTAGAGACTAGAGATTGTGCCCTGCCCTGTCCTGAGCTTGTCGAAGGGAGCGGAGTCGAAGGGTACAATCTCGGCGGTACAAACTTTTCTGGGAATCGCTTAAGCAAAGGTCACAGCAAATGATCAGGAGTCAAAAATCTTGATCGCTATTTCCGCCATACTCTTGGATCGAAAATAAAGGGTTCTAAACGGGTTACGCTGATTTTTGCAAATTCAGGATGTTGTGGATTGAGTAAATAATTGTCTTCTTGGGGTATCACCACTGAAGGAACCCGTAGAACAGCGGCGGTAGAAGCCTTTAGCCATTTATCGCCAATCGCTTGTAAGGATTCGGGTGCGGGGTCGGTTTTCCAGTTTTGAGGCAACTGATGAGCCAGGATTTTCTCTATCACAACCGAATCAGGAATCTCAGCCTGAATTGCCATAAATTGAATGAGGCTTGATTCGGCCTCAATGCCTAGGTGAACAAAGACTTCCCAGGCAGCGAGAGAAAGGCTGCTTGCGGCATAAACGACCCGATTGCCTACAGAATTCCAACGACCACCGTAGAGTCTAGAGCCATCGCCACAAAAGGCAGTTGCAACCCGCTTGAGCTTATCGATCCGCCACAGAGTGGTGCTCAACTGTAGACTCCGTACTCAATTCTCCCAAGAAGCGTGTTGACCTGTTCAGCCCCTTCTTCGGTTTCGAGTAGATCTAGAGGAATTACATCTCCTAGGGCTGGATTTGCTCTATTCAGCCAGTTCCAGGCTGATGTTCGATTTTCTAGAACTTCAACGGCATGTTCGTACACGCTGACAACTCGATCTATGCGCGTTGCGGCGCTAGCAGAGTCAGGAACACCTAAAATCTGATGAAATGCTTTCTTCAAATCCGATTCAGAAAGTTCATGAGTGCTAGCTGCCGAATCTGGTTCTTCTGAAAAACAGCCGACCAAACCATTTTCTTCAAAAATCTCTAGCGGCGTTTTTTCCTGGGGATTTGGCGCTATGTCTTGACTGAGTAGGGATGTAGCTTGATGCGGCACTGAAGATATTTGTGCAGAAGATTCCGTCAGGGTTTGCTCTGAGACCGTGAGAAATTTGTTACGAGATTGACTTTGGTGATTTTTCAACAGCTCAATGCGTGCTCTGTCGTACTCCTCTTTCAGTGGAGAATTGTTGTTAGCCAGGGTTTTAAGATTCTCAATAACTTGCACTAGAGCTGCTTCTGTCGCCTTGTCGAGAGGCTGATCAAGGTGAGCTAAAGCAGTAAGAAACGCTTCTAAGACGATTGAGTCACCTGTGGTTAACATGATTAGCATTCTCCAGGGACTTTGCCCGTGATCGTAAACCCAGCCCAATAAAATGGATGCTCGTAGGGCGTGGTGTGCTGCTCTGGTTCATCGTGGGCAATTGTAGCGAAGTCTTGTAGCATTTCTTGCAGATCTCTGACTGTTCGATCTTGTGAACCCATTTTAGCAAGTGCATCCGCATGGCTTTGGTACCAACCACTGAGATCTGCATAGGTGAGGTTACGAAGCCATTGTTGGGCTTTGGTTAAGGCTTGGGCAGGGAGCAACGCCTCTTTTAAAAGATTGCGATGAAACTCAATCATGAGTAGGGCGCTAGAGATTTCATCCACGGGCCAGAGGGTGCTGATGACGTGGGCGACTCCGGCACACAGAAAGCCGCTGACAAGGCCAATGTATTCATCGGTGATGGCTTGGGTGCTGGTGATGCCTGTTTCGCAGGAGGATAGGCAGACGAGGTTGTACTGGTGGAGGTCAAGCTGCCAGAGGTCTTTGAGGGTGAGCAGGTCTTCGCCTGCGAGGGCTAAGGCAGACTGGGCGGGGTTTTCTGGGTTGTGGTAGCTATGCCCTGTGAAGTGGAGACAGCCTGACATGAGTTTGAGGGCGGCGGTAACTCTGAGTTTGGTGGCGGTTTCTCTGGGGACGGACTGGGTGATGGCTTTGCCATAGAGTTGGGTGACAAAGGCGGATTCTAGTTGGGCGTAGAGCATTCCATTGGTGCCGCCTTTGGCTTTGACCCATTGAGTGGCGGGGTCTTCGATGCTGAGGAGCCTTTTGAGAGAGGGGGTGGGGTGATGTTGCAGTTCTAAACCCAGTTGGGTGCTGGGCAGGTAGGTGATGGTATAGCGCTCTGGAAAGAGGGCATGGAGCGGGATGAGGTGCAGGTCGCGGTGGGGGATGAGAATGAGCTGGTCGATATCTTGAAGGTAGTCTAGGCAAATGCGTGGGGTTTCTAGGATGGTGCGCAGACGGGCGTAGAGCATCCATTCCATGCGTTCTCGCCAGGGTGAGGTGGCTTGGGCTTGGGGGGGTAGATCTCGCGCTGTGGCGTAGTCTTGTTTCCAGGTTTTGAGCCAGGTTTCGAGTTCTCGGAGTTGATAGGCGGCTGGGGGATAGGCGGTTTTTTGAGGGGGCGCGTTGGGTTCGGTAGGGGCTGGTTTAGACTCAAGAATTTGGGGGGGCTGGTTATGTTTAAGAATGAAGGTGGTGAGGGCGGCGGGGCTAAGGTGCCAGTAGAGGGCGGCGGTGCGAGGGCTAAGAAGCGTTTGGATTTGGGCGTAGTTTGGAGATTGATAAGACCAGCTATCGCGCAGACGGCCTAGACATCGGTTTTTAGAGACTTCGGCAAGTTCTAGGGCTTGGATAGGATCTTGCTGGGCTAGTGCATCGACTTGTAACTGGTTGAAACCCTCAAACTGGCGCTCTAGGGTCAGTCGTTGGCCTAGAGTAAGTTCTGAATCTTGCAAAATGCGCTGGAGCTTTGCAGATGCCTCTTGAAGTTGAGCAAGATTTTCTTGAGGGCTAAGGAGTTGAGAGCGGAGGGTGAGCAGTTCTTGCAGAATGGTTAAATGTTGGGCTGCAAAGTCCTCAATTCTCAGAAGTTCTAGGGCTTTAATGTAACTTTCTTCAGCAGCAAGCCAGTCGGGGAAAGGGTTGAGTTGTTTACTGCCTTTTATATATTGGTTTTTGCCTTTGCGGTAGTAGCGTTGCCCAGAATTAAATTGAGATTCTGAATCAGTAGGTTGCAGATCAATATAGACTTCCTCAACACTATCTTCATCACCGTCTACCCCAGATTCCAACGCCTGTAAAACGATCGCCCGATTCTCCCGTACCTCTTCAAACTCCGGCTTAAGCGCCAGCGCCTTATCGTAATCAACGATCGCCTCCTCCAACCGCCCCAATGCCTTCAGTGCATTACCGCGATTATGCAAAGCCTCCGCATAGCTGGGGTAAAGCACCAACGCCTGGTCAAACTCAATGATCGCCGCTTCATGTTGCCCTAGGTGATACAGCGCAAACCCGCGATTATTCCAAGCAGGGTAGCAGTCTGCCTTACAGGTAATCGCCCTGTCATAGCTAGAGATCGCCCCTTCATACTGCCCTAGCCGATGCAGCGCATAGCCCCGATTATTCCAAGCCTGATAGTCGTTTGGCTCAAATTCAGTTGCCTTGTTATAGCTGGCGATCGCCGTTTCAAACTCTCCCATTGCCGCCGCCATGTTGCCCCGTCCAAACCAGGCTTGAGGGTCATCGGGTCGAAGACTGAGGGCTTTGTCATAGCTGGTGATCGCGTTTTCAAAATGACCCAAATCACA
>JANNDV010000315.1:0-7969 GCA_031387975.1 Acaryochloridaceae cyanobacterium OTE_75_metabat_521
CGAATATTCTCGACAACGCGCTCCTGTAAGTCGTCTGGCAGAGATTCAACCATTTTGACGATTGTTGTAATGGCAGGAGATGTCATTAACTTGGCCTCGCAGCGACTTGACTCTTTTATTTTAGCTGGAGGAGGCGATCGCTGAGAGGCTGTTTGAGAAGTTCTGTAATCACTCCTTATTCACGAAAGAATGAGGGTTTCAGGTATTGCAGTCTCACGAGGGAATAGGGGTTTCAAGGTTTTGACCTAACCAAAGCCGACTTTTCAAACAGCCTCTGAAGTCAGAGCTTGTGTTGAGGTTCGCGATGCTCTATTCAACCGAAAAAAATCTACATAAATTTTCGTCGTTTAAAGGTTTTTATATCGTCGGTGCTGAGCTTAAACCACTCACCTTCAAGACGTTTATCTCGAAATCTTTTATGCCAGTAAGCTTCAATGCCAGATGGATCATCTGTTTCAATCACATGAATCTCTTCCATTCTATGAGGCATTTGAACTTTGATCTCTTTATACCGCCTCGTCACGTCAATGCTCTTACCAATTTTATATGCTTCCTTATGTCGAAGAAGATACACATGACCTGACGTAGTATTTGAAATTTCAGCATTAGAATGTGTTGAAGATTGCTGATAGTCAGAAGAAATAATAGAGCTACAAATTTTATTTACATCTGAATATTCAGGCTTTGTATGGCAGTAAGCTGAAACTTTACTAGCCATCTCCACTTTTTTCCCAAGCCGCTTGCGAAGAGTAGTGTCTGTAGGGAAATTAGCATCTTTCTGTCGTTTTAGCATGAATTCTGGCTTAGTAGGAAAATGTCCAAGTTCACGAATAAGAGATATCACTTTCGCAATCATCCATTCCTCTTCAAATGCTGGCGTAGAAAATTCATTGGGGATATATCCAGCCTCTATCTGTGCATCCGATCATTTAGCCCAATAAATTCCATACCAATCCTTCTTTTCGATGCCAGTTTGATCTCGAAAACGATCAATGCTCAAAGGTACACCACTATTCTGTTGTGCAGTACGTTTGATTTCTGCAATAATCTGGTCTTTATTCATTTCGTTGGGTGTGTCTAACAATTAGTATGGACAAGATCAGTTCATATCGCTTATGGAATTATACAGATGGATATTCTCATCTTGTATATTACCTAATTTGGCATATGGACAAGTAGTCGTCTATCTACATTACTTGTTTGGAGATATGGAGGTTTTCAGTCATATGAAGGATATCCAAGTTGACCAAATTTATTGACCACAAGAGCTTCAAATTTAAGATTCATGAACGGTTCTCTGCATCACTTCAGATTTGAATTGGCATTATCCCAATTTTAATTTTGATATCGCCACAAAATCCTGATGTGCCCCAGACCCGATCGCCCGTTGTAATTGAGCCAGCACCGTCGCCAAATCTCTCGCTAAAAGGGCAGGCACATCCAACACAAGACCAGGAAAAATCTGACTTTCAATTAAACCCTGCTCATCCGGTACAGCCACCACATATTGGCCTTTTTCTAGGCGATACCAAAAAAACTCGTCTTCATACATTTGCCAAACCAGATACTCCTGCACCCCATTGCGCCGATACATATTCAGCTTTGCATGGAGATCGTAAGACGCACTGCTTGCAGCAATCTCAACCACCAGCTCCGGTGCGCCTTCAATATAGTCATCTTCGCTAATGCGCGACTGGCCTCCGAGCGCCGCATCAAGACACAACAAAATATCGGGCTGTGGCTCATTGTCCAAATCCAGCCGTACCGTTGAGTTATCAGCAATATACGTGCCAGGGGTTGCAGCATGATAAACCCCCAACCAAGTAATCATTAGCGCGTGTGGATTTCCATGACTCATCGCCCGTACCGCTGCCGCCATGTAAACCACTCCCTCAATTAACTCTGCCTTCAGCCCATCCGGCATTGCAGCATAGCGCCGCTCAAACTCATCGCGGGTGAGGCGATCGCCATTTTCAAGAGGCGGAATTGTAGTAACAAAGCTGACTCTCATGGTTCATTCCAGCAAACCTTAAATCACATTTTGACATGCCCAACATAAACTCTGTTCAATGTGGCCTTTCCCCCAGACTTTCTAGTTCCGGTTGCCGATCAGCTTTTCTCGAAGCTGCTTAATACGATCGCGGAATTTCCCAGCCTCTTCAAACTCCAGATTTTTCGCAGCCTCCTTCATCTGCGCCTCCAGCTTCTGAATCAATACAGGGATATCTTCGAGGGGTAACTCATCCACCTGCTCAAAAGCCGTTTCGAGATCCTGCGAATTGAGCCGACGAGACACATCCAGAAACGCCAAAATTGCATTGCCAGAACGAGATTTGGTAGAAGTAGGCGTAATATTGTGTTTTTCGTTGTACGCCTGCTGAATCACTCGCCGCCGTTCCGTTTCTGCGATCGCAGCAGTCATGCTATCCGTCAGGTTATCGCCGTAGAGAATAGCCTGCCCTTTGATGTGACGCGCCGCGCGACCAATGGTTTGAATCAGCGATCGCTTCGCCCGTAAAAACCCTTCCTTGTCAGCATCCAAAATAGCTACGAGCGAAACTTCGGGTAAATCTAACCCCTCTCGCAGCAGGTTCACCCCCACCAGCACATCAAACGTCCCCTTGCGTAGCTCCTGCAAAATCTCAATGCGCTCAATGGTCTGAATCTCTGAGTGGAGATACCGCACCCGCACTCCGCGCTCTTGAAAATACTCCGTTAAGTCCTCTGCCATGCGCTTGGTCAGCGTTGTCACTAAAGTACGTTCACTCAGCTGCACACGCTTCTGAATTTCGCCCAGCAGGTCATCAATTTGCCCTTCCGTCGGCCGCACAAACAGCTCTGGGTCCAGTACCCCCGTAGGCCGAATCACCTGCTCCACAATGCGATCTTCTGAAATCCCTATCTCCCAATCGCCAGGGGTCGCAGAGACAAAAATGCACTGAGACACCTTCTCCCAAAACTCCTCAGACTTCAGGGGGCGGTTATCTGCCGCACTGGGTAGCCGAAAGCCATGGTCAATCAGCACCTTTTTGCGCGCTTGGTCGCCGTTGTACATCCCCCTCAACTGCGGCACCGTCACATGAGATTCATCCACCACCAACAGCCAGTCTTTCGGGAAGTAATCTACCAAGCACTCCGGCGGGTCGCCTGCATTGCGTCCAGCCAGATGGCGAGAGTAGTTTTCAACCCCATTGCAGTAGCCTACTTCCCGCAGCATCTCTAGGTCATAGCGGCTGCGCTGGCTCAGGCGCTGGGCTTCGAGTAGTTTACCTTCACCCTCTAAGTGGGCGACCTGTACCTGCATTTCGAGATCAATGGCGGCGATCGCAGCCTCCAGTTTCTCCGTCGGGGTCACAAAGTGACGGGCAGGGTAAATGTTCAGGCCATCCAGACTCTGCAAAATTTCGCCTGTGACTGGATCCACCAGCCGCACCGCGTCAATTTCATCTCCAAAAAACTCAACCCGCACAATGCGATCTTCATAGGCGGGGCCAATTTCTAGCACATCGCCCCGTACCCGAAAGCAGCCGCGCCCTAGGTCTATATCATTACGGGTGTACTGAATGTTCGTGAGCGATCGCAGGAGCTGCCGCTGATTCACCTCCGTCCCCACCATCAGCGGAATGGAGGCTTTGAGATATTCGGAGGGCATCCCCAATCCATAAATACAGCTAATCGAAGCCACTACAATCACATCCTTACGCTCAAACAAAGAGCGCGTGGCGGAGTGACGCAGCATGTCTATTTCTTCGTTGATTGAGGCTGTTTTCTCAATATAGGTATCGGTGACGGCAATATAGGCTTCGGGCTGATAGTAGTCGTAATAGCTGACAAAGTATTCGACCGCATTGTTCGGAAAAAACTCCCGCAGTTCATTGCAAAGCTGCGCTGCCAGCGTTTTGTTGTGGGCTAAGACGAGGGTAGGTTTGCCAATTTTTTCAATGACCTGGGCGACGGTATAGGTTTTGCCCGTACCTGTTGCGCCCAGAAGCGTTTGGAACTGGTTGCCAGATTGGAGAGACGTGGTGAGCTGGGCGATCGCCTTAGGTTGGTCGCCCATCGGTTCAAAGGGAGCTTGAATCAAAAAATCTTTCATGGGGATGCAAAGGGCGATACCTCAGCTACCACGATAGCGCTAACGTTTAGTAAGAGTGGCGAAGTGCATGATGATCGCTAGAAAAATACTAAAATCGGGTCGTTATGGCAAAACTTCCCCCTCAAACTTTAAACACGATCTTTGGGCTACTTCAACGTTTAGTGACCCTAGTGGATGAGACAAAATCATCTGAATTTAGACTGTTTGAATCAATTGGCGAAACAGCAGAAACGCGGCCAGAACTGGAGCAACTACAAAATGCAGTAGAACGTCTCAGGCAGTCTTACACTCGTCTACATTCTTTGGCATTGACCATTGCAGAAGCGCAACCCCTAGCTTCTGTTGCTATGCTAGATTTACTCGACAGATCGATTCTAGAAGCGTCAGCAACTGCCAACGCAGTAGAAGCTACAAACCGCGAAACCAAACAAATTTGGAACTTGCCATGAATAGTCAAGTCACGATTCCTGATGCTGAGACAAGAGCGCGAAATGTTGCTAATTGGAAAGAGGTTAACCTTCGTTTAGATGCCTTAAACCTGGAGCTAGATCATCTCATTGCGATGGCAGAAGCTGAAAAACGCAAAAATCCTGTGACGCTTCACCGCTTACGCAAATATTTAAATCCAGTCATTGTTGAAAGCATTCAAAACATGGGCTGACGATTATTTTCCGCTCTTTATTGTTTTGCTCGGTTGTTTTGAGCCAGAGTGGCAGAAATACTTCACCTGCATCAAAAAAGCTTCTAAGCCTTTGATGCCACTCTCTAAATCTAGTCAGATTAGCAGAGGCCAACAAAGGTTTAGAAGCTTAGAAAGCGTAATCAAATTACTCAGCTCGTCATCTTAGTGACGAAACTATGCGACTGGGCGAATCTCCGCAAGACGTACCTTTGTCGCTAAGCGCAAACTTTTCAGTAGAGAAATCATCATCCAGGTTGTGTCAATCTCAAACCACTGCAAACCATGACGGGCAGAATGAGGAAACGCATGGTGATTGTTGTGCCAGCCTTCTCCATAGGTTAGAAGGGCAACCCACCAGCAGTTGGTAGACATATCGCCAGACTCATGGGTGCGGTAGCCAAACTTGTGGGTAGCGCTGTTTACAAACCAAGTGCAGTGATACACCAGCACTAGGCGCATAAAAATGCCCCAAACCACAAAAGACCAGCCGCCAAACGCGTACAGCACTAGGCCAAACGCAATCTGGATGGGCAAAAAGTACGTGTCTAAAAATCGGTAAAACGGATCTTGGCTAATGTCTTTGGTGAGTTTCTGAACGTCTTTCTTTGCTGCTACATCCCGCAGCATCCAGCCCATGTGGCTCCACCAGAAGCCAAAATTTGAATTATGTTGATCTTTCTCTTGATCTGAGTGGACGTGATGGTTGCGATGTAGGCCAACCCATTCAATGATTCCACCCTCGCAGGCTAAAGCCCCGCAAAAGGCAAAGAAATACTCCAGCCATTTAGGGGTCGAAAAACTGCGGTGACTGAGTAGGCGGTGCCATCCTAGCGTGATGCCTAATCCACCCGTAATCCAGTGAAGCACCAGCATTAGCCCAACGGCGTTCCAGCTAAAGTTGCTCGGCAGCAGCGCAAATAGAGCGCCAATATGAATGGCCGCCATAAAAAAAACGACAGGCCAAGAAATCGGCGGTTTTGTAGAGGTTGTTGCAGCAGTCATCCAAAGACCTTTCAGTAAAAGTTGACAGGGTGAGCTTCATCTGCGGTAGCCTTAACCTCTAGCCTTTAGGCTCGATGTTGACACGATGACGAACAAGACCGCTTAAGTCTTGCTGTCTGCAATAGGTAGGGGCAGCTTCTGGATTTAGCTCAAACTATTCTCACGTATATTAACATTTGTAAACCAAATTAACATTTCTGCTTAATGATTCACATGTCAAACGCAAGTGCGCAGTTACAATCCGCAGAAAATATACTCACCCCTATCTTTTCTAAGATTGACGCTCAAGTCAAGGAAAACCTACGCCAAGTTTTGAGGGTTTTCCGCCATCATCGGGTCGGACCTCACCACTTTGCCAGTGTCTCGGGCTATGGACATGATGACCTAGGCCGTCAGGTACTAGACCAGGTTTTTGCCGAAATTATGGGTGCAGAGGCCGCCGCAGTGCGGGTTCAGTTTGTTTCAGGCACCCATGCGATCGCCTGTGCCCTCTTTGGCGTTCTGCGCCCTGGTGACGAGATGTTGGCAGTTGCAGGGGCACCCTACGACACCCTCGAAGAAGTGATTGGGCTACGAGGGCAAGGCCAAGGCTCTCTCATCGACTTTGGCGTTCACTATCGTCAGCTTGAGCTAACGCCCGAAGGCATGATGGACTGGAAGGCGCTAGCGCAATCGGTTCAACCTCATACGCGCCTAGTGCATATTCAGCGCTCCTGCGGCTATGCTTGGCGACCCAGCCTCAGCATTCAAGACATCGAAAAAATTGTTGCGCTTGTTAAAGGGCAAAATCCTAATACAGTTTGCTTTGTAGACAACTGCTATGGCGAATTTGTAGAGACCCAAGAGCCAACCGCCGTAGGTGCAGACTTGATGGCGGGTTCACTGATTAAAAATCCTGGCGGTACCATCGCCACAGCAGGGGGCTATATTGCAGGGCGTGCCGATTTAGTCGAAGCGGCCTGCTATCGCCTCACCAGCCCTGGTATTGGTAGCCACGGCGGTGCAACCTTCGATCAGCATCGTTTGCTGTTTCAGGGCTTATTTTTAGCCCCTCAGATGGTGGGTGAAGCCATGAAGGGGAATCATCTGACGGCGCTTGTGTTTCAACAGCTTGGCTATCCGGTTAATCCTTTGCCAGAAGCCCCGCGTCGAGATGTGATTCAAGCCATTAAGCTCGGTTCGCCCGAAAAACTGAAGGCGTTTTGTCGTGCCATTCAGCAAAATTCTCCCGTGGGCGCATATCTAGATCCAGTTCCTGGTGAAATGCCCGGTTATGAAAGTGAGCTGGTGATGGCAGGCGGCACATTTATTGACGGCAGCACCTCTGAGTTTTCTGCCGATGGCCCCCTACGAGAACCCTATGTAGCATTCTGCCAGGGCGGCACCCACTGGACCCATGTGGCGATCGCCCTAGAAGCCGCCCTAGAAACCATTGGCTCAGCCTAAAACAGGGCTGCATTGACGACAGCCCTGATTCACGTAGCTAAAGAACCTGCTCAACCGCAGAAATTTCAGGAATGCTGTCCTTGAGCTTCCGTTCAATCCCCATCTTGAGCGTCATCGTTGAGCTAGGGCAAGAGCCACATGCGCCCTGAAGCCGCACCCGCACCACAGGCCCTTCTACTTCAACTAGCTCCACATTGCCGCCATCTGCCATTAGATAGGGACGCAGTTCATCCAAAACCGTTTCAATATTTTCATGGGTTAATTCAAGAATTGCCGCCATACATCACCTTTATCTAGATTTCTTACAACCGTTGAGGATTGAGCTTACGCCTCAGCCTCTTCATTCTAGTGCAGTCACCCGCCCAGAATTGAAGGGCGCTTCAGGCGCAAAAATAATCACAAAAAAATATCCAGGATGGGGACTTGTATTGTTGTACAAGTCCCCATCCTGGAGTCATTTCAAACCTTAAAGGAATTTAAAGTTTTTTAGTCAGTGAGATTTAACCTTGGCTACAGCGGGATGCTATACCCGAGCCAAAGGCATTTCTTCTTCTGTGCGCAGACTAGGGAAAAGAAAATGATTCTCTTCGACATACTGAGCACCAAACAAACCCTTCTCGGCCCAAAAGTACCGATCCGTTGTATGTTCGTTGCGTTTCACTAAAAGAAGCGCAGGTGGCGCAATGCCCTGTAACTGGATGAACTTGCGGGCAGCAGTTACAGGCTTATCTTCGCCACTTTCA
>JANNDV010000318.1:0-22490 GCA_031387975.1 Acaryochloridaceae cyanobacterium OTE_75_metabat_521
CTGCGCTAAGGATCATGGATTTAATAACCTCCAACATTGACCCTCTCCCCCAGCCCCTCTCCTGTTCTGGGAGAGGGGAGTAAGAATCTTGTCCCCCTTCTCCCGCTCTGGGAGAAGGGGTTAGGGGATGAGGGAGTGCAAAGCATATCGCTTCCAAGCAATTCTGTAAGTTATTTAATTCACGATCCTAAGCGCTCGGACGAAACCAGCCCCGTTTCCAGAAAAAGTAGGCCAGAGTGGTCTCAATGGAAAGCATGACCAGCCAAACGGCTGGATAGCCCCAGCGCCACTCTAGTTCGGGCATTACCTTAAAGTTCATGCCGTAGACGCCCACAATAAAGGTGATGGGCATAAACAGCGTTGAAAAGACCGTCAGCACCTTCATAATTTCGTTCATGCGGTTGCTGACCGAAGATAGGTAGACATCCATCAGGCTAGAGGCCAGCTCTCGGTAGGTTTCTACCATATCTAGCACCTGGATGGCATGGTCATAGCAGTCGCGCAGATAGATCTGCACATCTCGGCTAATGAGGGGGCTTGCGTCTCTAATGAGCGAATTGATCGCCTCTCGCTGAGGCCAGATGGCGCGGCGCAGCAGCAGCAAATCTCGACGAATCTGATGAATTTTGTCTAAGGTTTTGGGCGTAGGACGAGACACCACTTCATTTTCTAGGTCTTCAATCCGTTCGCCGTAGTCTTCTAAAACCGGAAAAAACCCATCAATAATGGAGTCGAGCAGCGTATAGGCCAAGTAGTCTGCACCCCGCTCTCGAATGGTGCCCTTGCTGAACCGGATGCGATCGCGCACCGCGTCAAAGCAATCATGTTCAGGTTCTTCCTGTACCGTGAGCAGATAGGTTTTGCCTAAAATGAGACTCACCTGCTCTCGCCAAAAACCAATGCCGTTGGGCTTGGGAATGACCATCTGGGCAATAATCACAAGCTGATCGTCATAGTCCTCGACTTTGGGGCGCTGGGGCACGTTGACCACATCCTCTAGTACCAAAGGATGGAGCTTAAAAGTCTCGCCCAATCGATTTAAAAGATCTTCATTCCCAAAGCCACGCACGTCTACCCAAGAGACCGAAGGGGTCTCCATATAAGGAGTAAAGTCTTCCGGCTGATCGAGATGAACGCGACAGGCTCCCTCGGTGTTGTAGTCAATCAGAATGACCTCGGTGGGAGAAGCATTTTGGTCAATCTTGAGCGTACCAGGGACAGTCCCTGGTGCATCATAGAAGTAGTGCATTTCATCGTCTTCTTTAGACTGAAGCGGAAACGGATTTCTGACCATTGAAAGCTACCAGTACGTCAGTTCAGTCATTAGAACATGCAAAGCGATCGCCCACGTCAATCAGCGCACTCCGAATCCCTGGCTCGGTCATCGAGTGTCCTGCATCTGGCACAATCATCAGCTCAGACTGGGGCAGCGCTTTATGGAGTTCCCAGGCTGAGGTCATCGGGCACACCACGTCATAGCGTCCCTGCACAATGGCGGTTGGCAGGTGTTGAATGCGATCGCAGCGGCGCAGCAAGTGATCATCCACCTCAAAAAAGCCTTTGTTCACAAAGTAATGGCATTCAATTCTGGCAAAGGCATCGGCAAAGCTATCTTGGGCAAAGCGCTCTTGTAGCCCAGGGTCTGGAATCAGCTTACTGGTGCTGCCCTCCCACACTGACCAAGCCCGTGCCGCCACCGCTCGAATCAGTGGGTCAGGGCTGGTGAGACGGCGATAGTAGGCCGTTACTAAATCATGGCGCTCTTCTGGGGGGATCGGCTTCAGGTAAGCCTCCCACGCATCTGGGAAAAGATTGCTGGCTCCGGTTTGGTAAAACCAGCGAATTTCTTGAGCGCGCAGCAAAAAGATGCCGCGCAGAATTAGGCTAAGGCAAGACCCAGGATGGGTTTGGCTATAGGCTAAGGCCAAAGTGCTGCCCCAACTGCCGCCAAATACAGCCCAGCGCTCAATCCCAAGCTGTCGCCGCAGCGTTTCAATGTCGCCCACTAAACTCCAAGTGGTGTTCTCGCGCAGTTCGGCATGGGGCGTACTGCGTCCACAGCCCCGCTGATCGAACAGTACAATGCGCCATTGTTCGGGGTTAAAATACTGACGATAGAACGGCTCAATGCCGCCCCCTGGCCCACCGTGGAGCACCACGATCGGCTTACCGCTCGGGTTGCCCACCTGTTCGTAGTAGAGGGTGTGCAGATCTGACACCCGCAGCATTCCGCTGTCGTAGGGGGCGATCGCCGGATAGAGTTCGCGCATAAGGAAGAAAGGTTAGAGCGTGAGATTGTATTCAATCCAAGAGTACAGGTTCCGTCCAATGGAATTCCATAACCCTTGCCCAGCAAAGATTGTGAGGGTTAAGCTAATTATTCGCTTTAGAATTGCATAGGCTAAAAATCAAGCTGTCTGGCTATATGAGCTTCATAAGCCCTTCTCCAAGTTTATCGAAATATTCTTGTATCTCTTGCAGAGATGGCCTTTTAGCATTCCATCAAACGGAACCAGTGCCAGTTCCATATATCAAGCTTTAAGTACCTTATAAAATCCATAACTCAACAATTGTAGACATCTCTTAACCAAGTCATAAGAAGTGTAGCCTAACATATTGTTTATAAGTTCATTTCTAATAACTAATTGATTGCTTTTTGACCCTTGACGTACAAAAACTGATAATTTTTTAGAAATAGCTAATACCCTCTCCCATCTTTTTGGTGAATTTCATGACTTTCATTCAATCTCTAAATAACGAAGTTCTGACCCAATCCAAAAGTGCTCACCGCGCTTCTCTATTATTAAATTTAGAACGACGTTTTAAGATTGCCAAAGAAAAAGGCAACGAAGCACTAATTCGCCAGTTGGAATATGAACAGGATCAACTCGCTTTATAAGCTGATTCGATACCTATCTCGATCAATTACTACTTTTTTATAGATTGATCGGTCGTTTCTTACATTTAATTAATGACCCTAATATTTTTGCAATTAAATATGCAGATTTAAGCGATGGGTTGTTCAGCGCTATGTATCTGCTTATCTACGGAACTGACAAGAATTAAAAGCACTAAACCGCACTCAGAAAATTTGACTTCGCGGATCTATCAGCTGAATTCATTCTATAAGGGTGGTTCCTGTCTCTTATCGTCATTGGGATCTAATTTATCGATGCCCAGTTCCTCATTGCTCTTTTTTAAGCTTTTGAACAATTGCTTAATTTGCCGATAAGCTTCAGTTCCAGACATTTTGCCGCCTGTTTCTAACGAGCAGATAAGGCCAATTTGGTTCGCAAACTCTTGAAGATTTGCATTAAAAATCAAATTTTCCGGTGTAAAATCACCGTAGTATCGACTACGCGGAGAAAGAAATTCATCTTTGTTGGGTAGTTGATTTTCAGACATTTTAACCTCCTTGTGATGGAATCAAAAATTCTTCATCTTCACCATTGTGATTTCGATTGTAAGCTAGACAAGCTTGCTTGTGTTGCGCTTAGAATATTTTATTGACTGAGGGATCTCTCCACAATTTAAACAACCGTCATTGAACAGCGAATTAGTGTTCAGAGTTTCCTGGTGCTGTGCCGTTATCAGGGTGTGAATCGGTCGTATAAATGCCCCCATCAGACGGCTCCGGCTGACCAACCACCTCGGCAAGGTCAAAGTAGGGCAGTATGAATTTAAAATGTGGAATGGAGGGAGCGCAGACAATGCCCTTGATCTTGGTCAAAAATTCAATTCGTTATAATTCCAACCCTTCCATATAGTTTAGAAAAGATGAAGACGGTTGACTCCAAATCCACTTTAGATGCAGTTCTAGTCTGTGGATTAGGCAGTTTGGGGCAGTCCTGTGTCGCTGTGCTGAAGGGCTTTGGTGTAACCGTTTACGCCGTCGATTTGATAAAAGTTCAGTACTGGGACCTCCCCACCATGTCTGATCTACTCGACGGATTCTGGGTTGGTGATTGTCGTCAATCTCAAGTTTTAGAGCAGGCAAAAATACAGGACTGTAGGGCGATTTTATTGCTCACAAGCAATGATCGGGTGAACCTGAACGCCGCTTTTGCAGCACGGGTGCTTAACCCTAACGTTCGGCTGATTGTGAGATCGCAACAAGAAAATCTAAACAGTCTACTGAGCAAACATCTGGGCAATTTCATAGCCTTTGAACCAACCCAACTGACAGCTCCAGCGATCGCCTTAGCTGGCCTTCGGGATGAAACGCTAGGGTTCTTTCAGCTCGACCACCATCTCTTTCACGTAACCCAGGAAAAGATCACGCCCAACCATGCTTGGATCCATCAATGTCAACTGCACAAACTCAATACCCTCTCTCGGCGATTGCTCAGCCATACTCGATCCGACGATTTGAGGCCAGATCGGATTTATGAATGGGAACCGAACGCCTTAATCCAAGCGGGCGATCGCATTACCTATTTAGAAATTACCCATAAGCTGGCTTCATCTTCGGATGGGGCGATTGAATCTCCTTACCGCAAGCCCGCGAAAGTTACCTTAATCTCTCAAATACAGTCCCTCAGGCGGCAGCTCAAACGGAAATGGCGATCGCTGACTCAAACGGAGCGAGTGGCGCTATCCGGTATTCCAATCATGCTTGGACTCATCAGTCTTTGCACCCTGCTATATCTGCTGCAATATCCAGATATCAGTTTTCAAGATGCGTTGAATGTGTCGCTGGTGCTGATTCTTGGAGGCTATGATAATCTATTCGGTCAATTGAAACTGCCGTTTCCAATTCCGGTCTGGCTCCATGCATTTAGCTTTGGTCTTACGCTTTTCGGAACTCTGTTCATTGGAATTCTGTTCGCCCTTCTCACCGAACGGGTATTCTCGGCAAGGATGGTCTTTTTAAGCCCTCATCCGCCCATACCCACAGCGAACCATGTCGTGATTATCGGATTAGACGGTGTAGGGCAACGGGTTGCATCGCTTCTGCAAAGCTTAAAACATCCTTGTGTCGGCATACATTCCGAACCCTTAGAAAGCGGCGCTATGCCTCATCTGCCCATTGTCATTGATGCGCTGCGGGAGGCTCTCCCCAAAGTTAATCTGAGTACGGCTCGCAGCGTCATGATTTTGACCAACGATGAAATGACCAACCTCGAAATCGGGTTAATGGTGCAGGCAATAAAACCCCACTGTCCCTTGGTTCTGCGCACCTCAGATTCGCAGTTTGGAGCACATATTGTGCAACTTTTGCCCAATGCAAAGGCATTTAGTGTAGATGCGCTAGCGGCGGAGGTATTTGCGGCAGCAGCCTTTGGCGAGAATATTCTGAGCCTCCTGCATGTAAACCAGCAAACGGTATTGTTGACCGAATATCGCGTGGAGACCGGAGATACGCTTAACGGTCGTCTGATTGCAGAAGTCGCCTACGGGTATTGCGTAGCGCCTATTCTCCACCAAAGAAACGTGAGGGAGCCAGAAAAACTAATGCCCTCGGACGATATCAAGCTACAGGTCGGCGATCGCCTTATTGTCCTTGCTACCCTGACAAGCTTGAAAAATATAGAGCATGGAAGAATCGCTCAACCAACTTGGCAGGTTCGAGTCGAAAAGGCGCTCTTCCAAGGTTCCATTTTTGATGGTATTGCCACAATCTCTAGAATTTCGGACTGCGACCTGAGAATGGCAAAATCTCTCATGGAGCGCCTTCCCGCAACCCTATCTACGCCGCTCTATAGACAGCAGGCACAGCGTCTAATTTATGAACTCAGCAAAGTGCAAATCCTTGCCTATGAGATTTCGACTCAACGTTAACCCATTTAGCCACTACTGGGCGCATCCAAGTATCGTCTGACCGTTTGAAGTCAACGCCACCTCGCTCTCAATGATGCCATACATAAAATTACTCTGTTCACCCTCTGCAAAAATTACTTCATTAGCTTTATAGCTATGTCTTTGCTGATAGTTTTGAAAAATTTCAAGCGTTGTAGTTGGACTTAACATTTGTCTGTCTCATTTAAAAAACAACGTCACAAGGGTCGTAAAATAAGTAGACGCAACGTGTCCCTGAATTCAGCATTCAAATATTTTTGCTGAATCGTTTGCCATTGCTGCCATAGTTCTACATGCTGTTTCTGCATATAGTTCGCCAAAGTGGGCATTGCTTTTTTCCACTGCGAACCGACTTCTAGAGTCAGAAAGTCGCTAAACACACGGCTATCTTGTAGTTGACCAAGAATATCTTGAATAGTCCCAAATTCAAGGGTTTGCTCAGTGTAGGCCGAATCGTAAAAGTCTTTAAACAATTCCGTTTGATACCGCACTTGTTTAGATTGCTTTCGCAGATCATGTAAAACCGTTCCATATTCCGCAAGATGGATCTCGATTTGATTCTCTGAAATTGCTCTGTTGGGAGACCACTCCTCGATAGGGTCGGCGATCGCAGCTAACCAACCCGGATGCAGCAATAGCTGGCTAATCAGCGGCAGCAGCAAATCTGGCAATACGAGATGTATGGGCCAATCAGCACCAGCCTGAAATCTGGGGTTCGTCAGCCACTCTTGAAATTCTTCGACAAATTGACCATATCGCTTTCCCCTCAGCGTTCTGCACATTTGCTTAAATTGCTTCTCTCGCCGACGATTTAAGCACTGCAATGCTTTTTCGACTTGTTTCGACTCCGCTTCATTCAGTTCGGAGTTCGATATAAACGCTTGAAGCCAGATCCCTAATACATCCAAATCCCGGACATTACCTAAGCTTTTTGAGATTTTTGTAATATCGCGCTCCTGTTCTACCGATAGTGATACAAACGGTGCAAACATCATCAATGAAGTCCGCAACCGTCGCATTCCGACCCGCATCTGATGAAGCGGCTCGGGGTCTTTGTCCGCAAAGATCTCTTCTTTATGCTTAATTGACTTGTGAAAATGCTTCTGAATTGAGGCGGAGGCTAATTCTCCTACGGTAAATTTTTGATTCCTTGTAGAGGTTTCTTCAACCACTTCAGATGCTGTCTCGTTCGCCATTTTGATACTCCTGCTTGAGATTGACTGGGTGATTCACCACGAATGGAGCGCCCTTAATTGGGGAGATTTCTTAATCTGGTGAGCCTGCATCCGACTCAATACATCGTCCAAAATGGTAACGGCTTCGAGAATGAAAGGACCTTTGTTAAGCATGACGCACTCTGCCCTCTCGCCCATTGCTGCATCCGTCATTTCTGCACGAGAGGGAATTCCCTTTTTGACTAGGGTTTCTAGGACTTGTGTTGCCCAAATTACGGGAATATGGGCGGCCTCACAGAGCCAAAGGATTTCTTCTTGAATTTCGGCAAGACGTTGATAACCCACCTCAACCGCCAGATCCCCACGGGCAATCATAATGCCAAAGGGCTGTTTCCCCGCAGCTTGAACAATGAGTTCCGGTAAGTTGCGTACTGCTTGAGGCGTTTCAATCTTGGCTATAATCGCTGGAATTTGTTTGTTTTTAGGCAGCAATAGCTGCAACTCCTGCTGCAAGAGTTCAATGTCTTCGGGGTTCTGCACAAAGGAGTAGCCCACAATATTGGCATGAGTCGCCACAAATTTTAGGTCTTGTAAATCTTTATCCGTGAGGGGACTCAGGTTTAATTCGGTATTGGGGAAGTTGAGTCCTTTATCAAGCCGGAGCTTACTGCCTTTGAGATCGGCATGGGTAATGCGCAGCAATACGCCTTCTGGGAGAATCAACTCAACCTGAGCGCCAATATGACCATCATCGATCCAGACCGATGCGCCCACCTGTAATTGGTCTAAAACTTCGGGCAGGCTGCACTGAGCCTGAAAATAGGGCAATCCGTTTGAGGTTGGCAAATCGCGGGTGATTAATAGACGATCATCTCGATAAATCCGCTGTTGGTTGGGTTCGGGCGAGAGTGCCATCCCAAGTCGCGGTTTAGGGCCGCCTAGATCCATTAAAATTTTGCAGTTGTAGCCCGTTTCAATTTCTGCCTGACGGATATTGGTAATCATGGCTTCCCAACTGTCTGGGTTGTCATGGGCACAGTTAATACGAAAACAGTCGGTTCCACGTTTGATCAACTCTCGAACGAGGTCAGCCTGACTTGCCGCTTGAGCGGGTAATGTCACCATAATTCTGACCCGACGCTGAAATAATGATTTCCCGAACAGCGCTTCTGTTTGGCTTTGCAGCAGGCGATCGCCTTCATAAAAATCTTCGGCAGTGGGACGTTGGGGCAGCGACGCTTGAGGTGTTTGGCAAATCGCGCTTAGGGTTGAAATAACAGCATCTAAATTGGGGAGAACTCTCGATTCAATTCGCCCCAACGAAGATAGCCCCCAAGGCATTAGAGCCGATTGGAGCCATCGCAGGTCGTGATGACGTAAGGCAAGGTAGTAAGCCAGATTGAAACTGCTTTTAAGAAATGCTTCTCGGTGAATCTGCGATCGCCATTGGCTAAAGATCGCTTCACCTTCTTGAAGCACTGAATGACGAAGTTCTTGCACCGCAGCTAATAAAGAGCAGGGCGAGTAATCTAAAAAACTTTCTAAAAAACTAATGTTTTTGTTGGGTTCATGTTCAGAATTTTCATCCTGTCCAACTATTGATGTAGACATGATGATACTCCAAGACTCTTAAGGACTGCCTCGCATGCTCTACTTGAATCTTGATTTCTCAAGAATTTTCATAGATGGAAATCTATGCCTGTATAGAACGAAGCACCTCTGGCTCATAGGCGACTTTTAGCTTGAGATTGTCCTGCATCAGCTCATGAAGCCATCGTACCCGACTAAGATTTTTATACTCAACAGTCAGATTCTGAGGATTGAGATGCAAATACTTTATGTAAACTACCTTTGAACCCTCATCTTCTTGCACGTACCCAAATCGTGAATTTTGCGCTTCTTCAATTTGATCGAAAGGCCCAAAATAATAAATACAAAAAGGGTTGATTGTGTATATCTTTGTCCACCACATCAATCGATCAGATATACAGCAGTTTTCAGTCAGATAGGGGACACCCATGACTCCAGAAAGCTTTCTCAGAGAGGATCTTACGAACTAAATTGCCCCCTATTAAGCTGCGATCTGCTGTATTGTCTTCAAGAATTCTTTCTGAAAACATTAAGCTCATATTTATATCTCCCTAAAAATTTAGTCTGAATTTGAATAAGATTCATCATAGACTTGAAACATTCTCGTTGAGATTCTTTGAAGTTTTCCCTATTGCCAAAGAGACTAAAACTTTAATGATTGGATGACGATTAAACTTCTAAATCTTACCCACTTATAATTCTAATACTTCATTTTTAAGATCTGGTAGAGTAGCCCAATTATTTACAAATATAAATAATTGCCTTGGCCCATCATTTTCTTAAGTTTATCTCAATAAAAAAAATGAATAAAAAGAGTAGAATGAGCAAAGTTTTTTAACCTATCCTTAACCTTGCTCACAGCTTTGACTAAAAAGGTATGTTGGTTTTCTGGATTGGGATAAGGTTTTACGCCTAGGGATAAATATTTTCGCTAAAGCACCCAAGGCGGATATTCACTTAGACCTTCTTGCCAATTTGTCTCTACCGTAATCTGGGTGACTGAATCGACGCTGCAAATCATTAGCCAATGCGATCGCCTGCAAATGATCGTGGGATAAAAGTTGGCTATCTCGTTGAATATGATGAAACTACCAATATTTTCACTAATCCTCGTGAAACCTATATAAAGGACTACATAGGAGGCCGTTTCGGCTAGGTTTTAATATCCTATAATTTACAGCTAGGACTTCTCGAAACGGAATTGTCTTGGTCACAACTTTTCATGATTCGATATGCGAACTAAATCATACCTGGCAACGCTTTGGAGCCTCCCAGCAAACGGGACAAGTACCCATTCAAGACATGCTCTAGGGAATTCATCGCAGGCTCCCAGATCAATTCACACAGAAGACAGTCCACAATAGGGTTAACCTAAATTAAACCGTGAGCCTCCATTTCCAATTCACTGCCTAGTCCATGTGGGCGCTATTGCTGCTTTGATCTACTGTAATGACCGATTCCCCAGACTCTCAGTTACCACAGTCACTTTCAAAGACAACACTCCCACAAACAAACGCGACTGCAACCCAGCGAAAAGTTCCACTGCGCTTTATTTTGGTGGTGCCCTACGTGGTGCAGCTTGCGGTCGCCGTGGGTTTAGTCGGGTGGCTCTCGTTCACACAGGGGAGAAAGTCCGTTGAGAATATTGCAGCGCAACAGCGCATTGAGTTAGCGCGTCATATTAGCGATCATCTAGACAATATTTTGGCAGAGCCAACTCAGATCAATCAGATCAACCTTGCCGTTGCCGAAATTGGAGCGCTCAAGTTCAAAGACTTAGATCGATTGGGCAGACTCTTTCATCGACAGCTCCAGGTCTTTCCCCATATTGGCTATATCGACTATGCCAGTGAGCAAAGAAACTTTATTGGGGCAGAACGCCAAAATGATGGAAAAATCGTTCTTCTGCAATCGCGTCAAGATGACGTCACGCGGTTTTTAAATTACCAGCTAGATCCGGCTGGGCGTAAGCTGGGTCTTTACGAAACCTACGATCCGGTTTCAATTCGAGAAGAAGGCTGGTATGCCGATGCCGCCAAAGCAGGTAAGCCCGTCTGGAGTTCTATTTATCAATGGCAAAATCGCCCTGAGGTGCTGTCTATTTCTGCCAGCATCCCTATTTATGATGGCGCTAAGACCTTAAAAGGCGTATTGGGGGTTGACCTAATTCTGTCGCAGATTGGGGAGTTTTTACACAATCTTAAAATGACGCCCCACGCTAAGGCCATTGTGCTAGAGCGTAACGGTATGCTCATTGCAAATTCAAACCAAGAGCCGCCGTATCTCAATACCAAAGGTCAAATCACCCGAAAGCCAGCGGCAGAAAGCCAAGACCCTCTCATTCGTGCATCCGCAGCGTTTTTGCAGCAGCGTTTTGCGCCCTTAAGCGCTATTCAATCTCGTCAGCAACTCACGTTTCGGTTTAATCAAGAAACGCAGTATATCCAGCTCTTTCCTTGGAAAGACCGTGCTGGACTCGATTGGCTGGTGATGATTGTCATCCCAGAATCAGATTTAATGGGCGAAATGTACAGCAATGCGATGTACACGGCATTACTCTCCTTAGCCGCCATCGCCGTAGCGGTTGGATTTGGGCTATATACCTCCCATAGAATTGTGAAAGCTGTGCGGCGATTAGGGTGGGCGAGTCAGGCGATCGCCGCAGGTCAGCTTGACCACCACACCATTGTCCCCTCTCGCATCCGAGAGATGTACGGGCTAGGCGTTATCTTTAACCAGATGGCTGAGCAGTTACGCAGCGCCTTTGAACACCTTGAAACCCGTGTAGCGCAACGAACGGCATCTCTTCAGCAGGCGGAAGAAAAGTATCGCAGCATTTTTGAAAACGCCAGCGATGGAATCTATCAAACAACCCCAGAAGGTCATTATTCTAGCGCTAACCTTGCCCTTGCCCGTTTGTATGGGTATGACTCTCCCGAAGCACTCATGGCTCAAATCCAAAACATTCCCGAACAGCTATACGTAGATCCGGCTTGCCGCAGCCGTTTTAGCCAAGCCATTGAAATCAACGCACAAGTCATGGCCTTTGAAGCCCAGGTCTATCGCCAAGATGGTTCCGTGATCTGGATTTCAGAAAACGCCCGCGCGGTCAAAAATAGCCAGGGTGATTTACTGTACTACGAGGGCACCGTCACCGATATTACAAGGCGTAAATTAGCAGAAGATGCCCTGCGCGCCAGTGAGCGAAAGCTGCGGCGGCAAAACAAAACCCTCATTCAGCTCACTAAAAACCGCGCCGTCAGCGAGGGTCATCTCCAAGAAGCCCTTCAGGACATTGCCACCACAGCCGCTGATTTATTTGTCATCGATCGCGTTAGCGTTTGGTTTTATACGGTAGAACCCGCTCGGCTAGACTGCGCCCTGCTGCATGACGGCGGCACCTCTACCCAGCCCATTGATCTATTTCTTTCTCAATCAGACTGCCCTACCTTCTTTCAGGCACTCATCACCGAACCGTGGATTGCCGCTCCAGACGTTGCCCAAGAACCTCGACTGGCAGAAATTGCCCCACTCTATCTAGAGCTGAATCGCATCCAGTCGTTCTTGGGCGTTGCCATTAGCGTCAGCGATCAGTTTTTAGGAATGCTTTGCCTAGAGCATTGTAATGGCTGCCGCGAATGGTCTTTTGAAGAAGAAGGGTTTGCAAAATCCTTGGCAGATTTGATTGTGCTGGCGGTTGAAGCGCGCGATCGCAAACAGGCCGAACTCGCGCTCTCCCATGCCAAAGAGCTAGCCGAGAGTGCCAACCGTTCTAAAAGCCAGTTTTTGTCTAACATGAGCCACGAACTGCGCACACCCCTCAACGCCGTGATCGGTTTTACCCAAATCTTGCAGCGGGATGCCTCGCTTAATGCAGACCAACAGGAATACATCAACATTATCAATCGCAGCGGCGAGCATTTGTTAGGACTCATCAACGATGTTCTAGAGATGTCCAAAATTGAGTCGGGTCGCATGAACCTAGAAGAAAACGACTTTGACCTGAGCCGTTTGCTTAACACCGTTGAAAGTATGTTCCGCCTCAAGGCACGAGAAAAGGGCATTGAGCTAGCCATTGAGTGCGCCAATCAGGTGCCCTGCTATCTCCATGGTGATGAAGGCAAACTGCGACAGGTGCTCATCAACCTCATGGGCAATGCGATTAAGTTTACGCAAGAGGGTTCTGTTACAGTGCGCTTAAGCAGTCAAGAAAACACTGTCCCAGATAATGCTGTGCTTCCCTACACAATGCTTTGGGTAGAAGTTGAAGATACCGGCCCGGGTATTGCCCCAGAAGAAATGGAGCTGCTGTTTCAAGCCTTTCGCCAAACGGAGTCGGGTCGTCAATCTCAGCAAGGGACAGGGTTAGGGCTATCGATAAGCCGTCGATTTGTAGAGCTAATGGGCGGACAGCTTCTGGTGCAGAGTGCCGTGGGCAAAGGCACTGTGTTTTCGTTTCAAGTTGCGGTACAAAGGCTAGAGTCTTTGGAGATTGGGGGCGATCGCAACGTTCCCCGCGTCATGGGCATTGCGCCCCATCAGCCGACCTATCGCATTTTGGCAGTGGACGATCAGCGAGAGAATCGCTTAGTTTTGGTTAAATTGCTCACGCCTTTAGGCTTTGAAGTCGCAGAGGCGAAAAACGGGCAAGAAGCCGTTGAACTCAACCAAACCTGGCAGCCCCACCTCATTTTGATGGATATGCGAATGCCCATCATGGACGGTTACGAAGCCACCCGACTCATTAAAGAAGAGCGAACTTCAGGCCGACCCGCCATTATTGCGTTAACTGCCAGTGCCTTTGAAGAAGAGCGCAACCTCATTTTGCATACAGGCTGCGATGATTTTGTGGCTAAACCCTTCCGTGAGGCGCTATTGCTGGCTAAAATTGCAGAGCACACGGGCGTGGAATTTATCTATGAAGCAGCTTCCCCCACACTATCCCCAACGCTAAAGGGTGGCGGCGATGGTGCAACAGCGGATATTGCGGTGGATATTGCCGCGCTTTTGGCTCAAATGCCCTTAAACTGGCAGCAGGCCGTTTACCAAGCTGCCAGTCGCGGCGATGATGACATCCTGCTTCAGCTCGTCACCGAACTCCCCGATATCGATCATCCTGCGGCAAAAACCTTGATCAACTGGATCAACAATTTTCAATTTGAACCGATTATGCAGTTAACGCAGGGCTAAGCACTAGGGGGCAGATGAGCGGCACACAAGGCGACATTTTAGTAGTAGATGACCAGCCTGTAAACGTGCGTTTGCTGGCGACGATGCTGGCACAGCTTGGCTACAAAGTCCGCAAGGCCACCAGTGGCGAAATGGCATTAACCGCCATCCATGCCGAGCTGCCGGATTTAATTTTGCTAGACATTACCATGCCGCAGATGGATGGCTATGAACTCTGCGAAATCCTCAAGAAGGATCCGCATACCGCCGAGATTCCGGTCATTTTTGTGAGCGCTTTAGATGAGTCGATGGACAAGGCCAAAGCCTTTGAGGTGGGCGCAGTCGATTACGTGGCGAAGCCCTTTCAGTGGGTTGAAGTGCAGGCTCGGGTTAAAACGCAGTTAGCGCTCCGTCAGCTCCAGCGACAGGCTTTAGCACTAGATGATCGGGGCGTTCAGGCTGCACTCTGGCCTAAGTCAATGCCTGTGACGACCGCTGTAACCCTTGCTGTGCAGCCTTTCAGCTATGCTAGTCCTGAACTGTTCAATTGGCAACAGACAACTCCCGATAAGCTGCTTTTGACCTTCGCTCGTGCAGCGTTTAGTACGCCTAGTGATACGGTTTTCTTGGCTACCATCGGCGGTCTGTTCAAAGGCTTGAGTATAGAAACGGCCCTTCAAAATCGGGTTCGCTATGCCCATACTTTAATAGAGTCTGAGCTTCAGCAAGCTGGAAAAGATTTACGGCTGTTTCATGGTGAGTTCACTGAGAATAATCGCACGCTTACCTATGTTTCTGAGGGATACGCGATCGCCTTAGTTCGCCCTTCAGGTATAGCACCACAGGCTGAGGCTGGAAGCATTGCGATGGAAAGCGGCGATCGCCTGTTCATTTTTAGCGCAGACCTGCCGCTAGAGAACCCGCAGCTTGCTGATATTCTGACAAGCTGTGTCCAATGCTGGGCAGGGGTTACCCCTTCAGATGCAGTGCTTCAAGATGTGGCTGATGAGATCAAGGAAGCGGCGATCGCCTATGAGGGTTCCATTACAGTGCTGTCTTACCTTTCCTAGGCTGAAGTCCTCACATTCTCTAAAAAACAGATCTTTGCATCTGAGACTTTTTTAGATCCTGAAGCCACTTACCACTGCACAATGGTTGATAATCAGTGAGTCATTGCTCTCACCCGCGTCCAAGGAGGCATCATGTCTGGCTACTTACTCTTGGTGGATGATGAACCAGGGCTACGCGATGCCGTACAGGCGTATCTAGAAGACAGTGGGTTTACCGTAGAGGCTGCCCCCAATGCAAAGATTGGGTGGGAGCTTTTAGAAAAGCGTTTGCCCGACCTAGTGATTTCAGACATCATGATGCCCCAGGTAGACGGGTATCAATTCCTGAAGCAGATGCGAGACGACCCTCGCTTTGCAAAGCTTCCTGTGGTGTTTTTGACCGCCCGTGGCATGACCAAAGACCGGATTCAGGGCTACAAATCTAGCGTAGATGCCTATCTTTCTAAACCCTTTGACCCCGATGAGCTGGTCGCCATTGTCACTAATATTTTGGGGCGACGGGCAACCCTGGCAGAAGGGGGCACGGGCGACCCCAATATTGCAGAATTAGCCAGTCAGGTTGCCGAGATTAAGTCACTATTGACCCATCGCTCTGGCATCGCAATCACCCCATCCCCCATCCAAATCGACTTTACCCCCCGTGAGCAGAGTGTTCTTAATTTGGTGGCTCAAGGCTTAATGAATAAAGAAATTGCGCGCCGCCTTGAAACCAGCGTCCGCAATGTCGAAAAATACGTGAGCCGTCTCTTTAGCAAAACGGGTACCAATAGCCGCACAGAGCTGGTTCGCTACGCCCTAGAACACGGCTTAACCGAGTAAGGCTGCCTTGGTCTTTGACGAGAAATTTTAGGCGATTACCCTAAAATTAGGACATAGAGGGGAGAGCAATCTAGTCTGTATCGTTTCATGCGGCATTTGAAAAGCCATGGGAATTCAGTCTCGACCACTGCGAGGACGCACCCAAAAACGCACTAAGTTAGTGTTTCTGATTGCACTCTCGTTTGTACTCTGTGAATGCGGCTCTACCCCTGTTTCTACCTCTGTCTCTAGCCCTGTATATACTGCCGAGGAAACAGGAACAGCGCTAAACGAGAAAAAGAATCATCCGTTTCCAACTTCCGCTGCTGTCATAGACGTAACCCAACAGCCCTACAGCGCAAAGGGTGATGGTAAGACCGACGATACGATCGCCATCCAGAAAGCGCTCAACGACACAATGGGTCTTCACAAGATCCTGTACTTTCCTAATGGAACCTATCTGGTATCCGCAACCCTTAACTGGACGAACAAGAATACCAATCAGCAGAATGCCTATGGCTTCAACTGGATCCAAGGACAAAGCCCCCTCAAAACCGTGATTCGCCTAAAAGACAACACATTCACCGACGCAGCAAAATCAAAGGCGATCATGTGGTGTGGTGGCTTTGGCTCAGCCGACTGGTTTCACAACTACGTGCAAGATATACAGTTCGACGTTGGGCGGGGCAATGCTGGCGCAGTGGGGCTGCAATTCTACTCAAACAATACGGGTGCTGTCAAAAACGTTGCGATTGTGTCCCAAGATGGCAAAGGCTTAACAGGCTTAGATCTCGCCCACCGTGACATGAATGGGCCCCTTCTGGTTCAGAACTTGGTAGTGCGCGGATTCGAGGTTGGTATTCGGACTGGAAACGCGGTCAACAGTCAAACCTTCGAGCACATCAACCTTAGCGGTCAGACACAATTTGGCTTTGATAACCAAGGACAAGCCATTAGTATTCGGAAGCTGACGAGCAATAACGCAGTTCCCGCAATCCGCAGCTACGGAACCTTGTCCTTGCTGGAGGCAGTTCTCACAGGTAAAGACAGTGCCAGCAAGGTGCCTGCCATCGTGAATTACAACGGTGGGCAATTGAGTTTGCGCGACATCACAACCACAGGCTACGGACGGGCACTGGCAGATATCACGACACCCGATTTTTTCGCTGGATTTCGCATTACAGGTGCAGACAAGGCCGGAAGCGAAGGCCCCAAGATTAGCGAGTATTTTTCGCACACACCAACCAGCCCATTTGGTGGCGCAAAGAAATCACTGCGGCTCCCCATTCAGGAAACGCCGGAGGTACCTTGGGATGCCCCCAAAAGCTGGGCTGTGGTGGATGCCTTTGGTGCCGACCCGACGGGTAAGACAGACTCGTCTAATGCAGTTCAGCGCGCAATCGACTCTGGCGCGACCACCGTCTTTTTTCCTGGCTTCTACCTGCTCGACAAGCCAGTTATCATTCGCGGCAAAGTGCGTCGGGTGCTGGGTACCGGAGCTTGGATCGACTATGAAGGTAAATCAAAGCCGGATTTTATTGTGAGCGATGGCAGCGAAAAAACGGTTGTGATTGAGCATTTTTCACCTATTAATGGTGGCATTGAGGTGAATACAAATCGTACGGTCGTTCTGCGTAGCTTAGAAACTCACATCACCCACAAGGGCAAAGGGCAGCTTTTTTTGGAGGACGTAGCAACCGGAGACTTACAGCTACGCCCTGGGCAGCAGGTGTGGGCGCGTCAGCTCAATGTTGAGAACGAGGGAACTCATGTCACAAACGATGGCGGGAACCTGTGGGTTCTTGGGTACAAAACTGAACGTGGCGGAACGCTACTGCATACCAAGGGCAGCGGACGGAGTGAAGTTTTTGGCACCTTTAGCTATACGACGACGGCTGGCAAACTGGCTCCCATGTTCATTACCGAAGATTCCTCCGCGTACATCTTTTTTACTGAGGTCTGTTACACTGGAAACCCTTTCGCAATCCTCATCCGAGAGATTCGTAAAGGGACTATCAAAGAAGTAAAACGGGGCGACGGGACGGTCACTCCATACATTGGCGTGTCTAGTGCAAAGTAGATCCGCTCAGGCGAACGATTGAGACGGCAAATCTACAAAGGCTCAAGTATAATTGCCACTGAACTAGCCCAGAATGGATAGGATTGCCAAGCAAAAGGCCATGCATGAGACAGACATGACAAAAGCGCTGATCTTAACCGTCCAAGACTGGTGGGAATCTCAGGCAGAGCGCCCCACGATTTCCCAGGTACATTTGACTGTTGGAAACTTTACCTGTGTAGAACCCGCAGGGCTACAGTTTGCTTTTGATGCCCAAACCCAAAACACCTTTTTAGCAGGCGCTCAACTGGTCATTCAAGAAACACCACTGATCGCTTTTTGCCATAAGTGTCAGCAAGAGTACCAACCGGAAATGGGCATCCAATACGCTTGCCCAACCTGTCAGTCTCCGATGGATGATATCCGCTCTGGGCGAGAGCTGAAAATTGACCGGATTGAATACAGCGACACCCATAGCGAGGCAACCCATGCATCAAACCTTTGACGCGGCTCTAGGCATTAACTTACTCCACGTTAATCAAGCGGGAGCCGACCACAATCGCGCCCATTTTGACCGATGGGGTATTACCTGCCTCAATTTAATGAGCAGCCCTGGCGCTGGCAAAACGGCACTTTTAGAGCGATCGCTCCCGACTCTCCGTCAATCGTTCAAAATTGCCATTATCGAAGGGGATATGACCACTGAGCTAGATGCCGATCGCCTACGCCAGCATGATGTTCCGGTCATTGCCATTAATACAGGACGCGCCTGTCACCTCGATTCCAAAATGGTCGCGGGGGGACTCCATCGCCTAGAGCATGATTACAATCCAGCAGACTTTGATTTGGTATTGGTCGAAAACGTAGGCAATCTGGTTTGCCCCGCTGAATTTGAAGTAGGCGAACATGCCAAGGTTGCGCTGTTGAGCGTCACCGAAGGCGAAGATAAGCCGCTCAAATATCCAGTCATGTTTCAAGCGGCGGACTGTCTGCTGATTACAAAGCTGGATTTAGTCCCCTATTTAGACGTAGATGTAGATCGGATCATCGCAAATGTGCGGCAAATGAATGCCCATGCCACTGTTATACCTGTCTCGGCAAAAACAGGAGAAGGGATAGAGGAATGGCATCACTGGGTGCGATCGCAGCATCAATCTACCCGTGCGGCTCAAATCGGCCATTTGGCTGAGCTTCAATGACACAATGGTGTCTGGAATACTAACAAAAAACAGCTGGGTAAGCCTACAAATTATGTGGAAAGTGACGATTCAATGCTCCGCTGAAGGCTGGCGAAATCATGCCATGGACTTTAAGGCGATCGCCGTTCAGTATGCTGGCATCCCCCTTTCGTCTAAAAAAATGCAGGGGGATGAGCGGCGCATCATGGAATATCAAATTGAAAACGTCAGTGATGCCGAAGAATTTATCGAAAAATGTACCGCTTTTCCTGAATTCGTCGGCACCTTTGAGTCCCTTTAAGGATTTCTAATGACCCGCAGCAATCGTCTCTAACGGCTCGAAACCGAACGACGGAGGACGCTTTGAAGAGAACTCACTACAGGCGGCTTTGTCGGAATCTGGCCTGAAAAAACCTGGCGCGCCGTAATGTTCTTTTGTCCGTATAGGCGACCCGTATCACTGCTGTTAAAGGCGAGCTTTACACCAGAGAGCGAGACGCCACCAAAAAGCCCTTCACTCTTGAAATAAGAATAAATGTTTCCGGTGCTGTCACTAGGGTAAACGGCCTGTGCCCCTTCAGGCCCAGCGGTACCTGAGACATTGCCGCCCAACTCAAAATTGGAGCCGTAAACCTTACGAATACTTTTTTGATCTTGAAAAGCCAAGACAATATCGCTGGATTTAGCGCCAAATTGCAGACCAATACTGCCTCCAGTCAAAGTAATAATGGCTGGGTTACTCCACCCACCATCTTGATTGCGAACCACCATTACGCCTTGACCGCGCTGCCCGCCCAGAAAAAAGCCTGCCTGAATCACATTAGGGATGATGGCAATTCCTTGACTTGACCGCAGAATCCTCGGAGGAATGCGACCACTGTTGATGAATTGTTGAAAGGCCGTTGTGGATGACTGAACCGTCTTTGTCGCATCGGCTGCAACTGAAGGATGGCTGCTGCTTGCTACAACTAAAACGGCTGCGACTGGAATACTCAAAAAAGAATGAAGTTTCATTGAAATCACCTCAAGTGATAAACGCTCAGAGCGTTCTAAAGTTGTTTGAAATTTACGATTTGAAATTAGGAATTAAAATTAGACTGGGGCTAAATTCACCCACACATCCATCTCTAATAAATTCAGCACACCAAACTGCGTCACAAACGCAACATCCGCCGCATCTCGACCATAGGCGATCGCAATTCGGTTGCCCTTGGGTGCTGACTGAGTGGGGTCAATGGTGTACCACTGGTCGCCCACAAACGCCTCAAACCAAGCATGAAGATCCATTGGCTTCAGCTCATAGAGGTACCCCACCACCATCCGAGCTGGGATATTGAGCGAACGGCATAGCGCAATGCCTAAGTGTGCAAAATCTCGACAGACTCCCGTATGCGTTTCTGCTGTTTCCATCGCGGAAGTGGCGCTGCTGCTGGTTCCGTAGCAGTAAGTGACATTGTTAAAAATCCAGCTCCGAATTGCCTCAACTTGGGTATACCCCAGCGGCAAACCCTCTACGATCTGTCCGGCTAAGAACCCCATCAAATCAGACTGGCAATAGCGACTGGGCAGCAAAAAATGCAGCACTTCACTAGGCAAGTTCTCGACCGGAATAAAAGGGGCTTCCATTGCAACGTCAATGACATCAGCTGTTTCAGTCATAACGCTGGTGTAAAGCGAAAAGCTGCCCTCAGGCACCACGAGCCGCTGACATAAGTTGCCATAGCCATCGGTGTATTCCGTTACGGGGACATTTGGCTCCGTGATGTACTCTTCACTCACAATCCACTGACCTTCACCACTGCGAGGTCGTAGCATAAACGTAGCCGCTGTGGGCTGATTGGTCTCAAACGAAAACTTACATCCCGCGTGAAGGCGCATTTTTATTAAGGTAAGAGTCTATCTAATAGGATGCCCAAGAATGATAGATCAAGATTTTTCAGCATCTTTGTGCTGAGCTACACGGCTAACCCAGCACAATTCTGCTTACCCAACTAGAATGGGCTTTTATTCACTATGCGTTGCTACTTCGGGTAATCAAACCCCACACAAAGATGGCAATAATTGCGCCTAAAACCGCAACAAAGATCCCAGGGATGCTCAACCCTGTGCCTGCCGCAGTCAAGGCAAGTTTACCCGTCGTCGCCAGCGTTGCGACGCTGCCCCCCACAAATGCACCAATAATGCCCAATACCATTGTTGCTAAAATGCCGCCGCCTTGGGCACCAGGGTAGATGGCCTTTGCGATCGCCCCTGCTAATAGACCCAACACAACCCAGGCAATAATGTTCATAACGTACTTCCTTCAAATGCGTGCCAATGATAGAAATTTAGCAGTCTGTTATGATTTCTCTTTCTTCCAGAGGAAGTACCTATGGGACGTCACACGCTATCGAAAGAGAGAGGTATTAGGTTACTATGATGCCTCCTGTTTATGGGCAGGCGGTAGACAAACGTTTAACGCCCCAAACAACCCGTAACGGCCTACCCTCATTGTTTTATTGACAGCAAAAGCGACCTTCGGAAGTTGTTTAGAACTCCCAAAAGCCTTGCTGTATATGGTTCCCCAACCAATGGACACATCCCGACTCGAACGGGAGACCCCCCCCGATGTCAACGTGGTGCTTATAGTCCCTGAAATGCTCACAGAGTATTGATTCTGGGGACTTGTAAAATCACCTGCGGGAAGATTGCGGGGAACATGCCCCCAGATTGGCCTAAATCAGGGTCAGTTTGACTGTTGACCAAACAGATGATCCAGGATGCGACGGTTCTCGGTTTGCAACCCTCTCACCTCTTGCTGCATCTCTCGAATATCAGCACGCATTTCTAACATGTCTCTGCGATACTCAGCAAACTCCTGAATCATCCTTAATTGAGTTTGAGACAACTCGGTGATTGAAAACTCCATGCGGGTCAAGCGTCCATTACTGGATGAAATCGCTTCACTGTTTGCGGCGATCGCTAGATTATTGGCCTGAATTGAAGTTGCCACAGTTGACGCAAACCGATCCAGAGTTTCATCAGTCCATCGTTCGGCCATGATTCATCATCCTTCTTGTCCAGACGTTTTAGAACAAGCCGCTGAAAGTCGTTTTCCATTGCTTGGGTCATGGCGCTTGAACCTTTTCACAGGGAAGGTACTCCAGTAAGTCTCCTGGCTGCAAATTGTAGACACGGCAGATTGCTTCCATAACGTTCTTACCAGGATATTGCCCAGGATGGTTATACAGGTCATACGCCGTCTTATTGGCAATGCCTGTCTCTTTCCTGAACTGATAGACCGTGATTCCCTTAGAGTCTACAAACTCTTTCACACGATTTTTCACTGACATTCCTTGAACTCTGTCATAGACATACTACCTATATAGCATGTTTATATTATTAGCTATAGCGATGAGTCCAGGGGTTTTGTTGCAAAATCGATATAGTTAAAGATTATGAATTTAATAACGTCCAGATTTTTGCTGGCGGTTGAAACCGCGCCTACAAGAACGACGTCCGCCGACGCGGACTAAGGATCGTGGATTTAATAAGATCCAGAATTGTTTAGAGTCGATACGCCTTACACTCCCTCATCCCCTTTCTTATAGCCGAAGGCTTTACCCCTTCTCCCGCCTTGGGAGAAGGGGAACAAGATTCTTCTTACTCCCCT
>JANNDV010000060.1:0-9577 GCA_031387975.1 Acaryochloridaceae cyanobacterium OTE_75_metabat_521
CAAATCATGCCAAGGGCATAGAGATCGCTATTAAGTTTGGGGTGTCCGTAGGCCTGCTCTGTGGGCATGTAGCCATAGGTGCCTACAATGGTTGCGGCTAAAGCGGGGTTAGATGCCGTGAGGTCAGACTGTACCTGGCGCACGGCTCCAAAATCGATCAGCACAAGGCGACCATCTCGAGCGCGGCGAATGATGTTATCGGGCTTGATGTCTCGATGAATAACGTTTTGACCGTGGATAAACTCCAGAATGGGTAAGATTTCTAGCAAAAACCGAATCACCTGAACTTCAGACCATGGCTCTCCAGGCTTTAGTTCCGTGGAAAGAGTGTGTCCTTCTATAAATTCTTCAACGAGATAAAACTCATGATTTTCTTCAAAGTGCGCCAGTAAGCGCGGAATTTTGTCATGCTCTCCCAGGTGCTCTAGCACTTCGGCTTCACGCTGAAATAGGGTTCTGGCAATGGCTAACAGTTTAGGATCTTGCGACAAGGGCTGGAGTTTTTTAACGACGCACTGCGGATTGCTCGGGCGCTGCGTATCTTCCGCGAGGTATGCCTGAGACATACCGCCGGAGCTGATCATGTTCAAAAGCCGATAGCGATAGCTGAGGAGTGAGCCGTTATTCATTGTCGTTGCTCCTTGTCTAGTCTGCGATTGGGGGACGGTAGAGAGAATTGGAACTGACTTGCCAATGAGTCATCGGTTCAATCCCTTTAGAAGAATTAAACACATATTACTAGCGAGACAAAAGCAAGTCGGTGATATGGATCAAAGCAAACGGTGATGCTGCGATCGCCTGTCTGTGATTTGAGTCACACAAATATTACCCAGCGATAAAACTGGGTTTCGGCTTGTAAGGTTGCTTATAGCCGCCTACTTACGGTTCACGGCAACTCTATTCGTCCTGAGGTGGAAACTTCAGCGTTGTCTCTAGTAGGGCAATTTCATCCCGATGGGCGGTAATACGAAGCCGAGTTTGATTGGTATTATCTAATCCTTTAACCGATAAAACGACCTGCTCTGGTCGAGTCGATTTTTTGTAATAAAACCATCCCGCTAGGGGCGCAAGCAATACGCTTAAAAATCCCCAATAGCCCACAGCCGGAAACTGTACCAAAAGCGTTAGTCCTAAACAAATTGCGCCCACCGCCGCCAGCACAGAAAGAAACAGCGCGAGACCTGCACTAGCGCTGACCAGTCCTGTAAACACCACCTGATTTTGATCTCGGTCTACAGATTGCAGTCGATAGGTGCGCCCTTCGAGATATTCCGTCACAGACTGCACCAGTTGCTGATCGGGCTGGGGCACAGACCAAGTGGCTGTCTCAAGCCTTGGTTTGACCGAAGCGCGAATAAAGAAAAACAGACCAATGGTGATGAGTACGGTCAAAAAGAAGGCTGAGGGTAAAACAAAGGTATTCATCATTGGCTATGCAGGGATGCAGCGAGAAAAAAGTATGGAGAAAAGCAAGCGCTCACTACAGCTTAGCAAGAGATTAGAAAGGAACTTCGTCAATAGCACGCTAGTCCTAAGTTTTGGGAAACCTAGGGATATACAAAATGTGATTCCCTTATCCCCGCACTCAACGATGCAATCGGTACTGGCTATGTCCAATGACAACACACCTCTAAAAGAACCGTTTAACGAGCCTGGTGAAGATTTTGATCCAAGTTCGCTCAAGCTGAGTCTAGAGGACGATGGGGCTGAACTCTCAGATGAAGCCCATCTTGAGTTTTCTGACAACCGACAGCAGCGACGCACCACAGACCTTGTGCGGATTTACCTCCAAGAAATTGGGCGAGTTCGTCTGTTAGGTCGAGACGAAGAAGTGGCTGAGGCTCAAAAGGTACAGCGCTACATGCATTTGGTAGAGCTACGCAACCAGGCGCTAACGGGAGATCATCCTGCTATTGCCGAGTATGCACGGCTGATGGAAGTACGCGATCGCCTCACCTGTAATCTAGGCCATCGTCCGTCGTTAGAGCGCTGGGCGAGAGAGGCTAATATTGAGTTTGTGAACCTCAATCCCGCTATTTCAGAGGGCAAAGCGGCCTATGCTGAATCCATCGGCTGGCTGGTGAGTGACCTCGATCGGGTTATGAAAGAGGGAATCCGTGCGAAAGAGCACATGATTCAGGCCAACCTTCGCCTCGTGGTTTCGGTGGCGAAAAAGTATCAAAACCGAGGGCTAGAGCTACTAGACCTCATTCAAGAAGGGACGCTAGGGCTAGAGCGCGCGGTTGAAAAGTTTGACCCCACCAAGGGGTATCGCTTTAGTACCTATGCCTACTGGTGGATTCGTCAGGGCATTACGAGGGCGATCGCCACTCAAAGCCGCACCATCCGCCTGCCCGTCCACATTACCGAAAAGCTCAACAAGCTCAAAAAAGCCCAGCGCAAGCTAGCCCAGGCCAAAGGCCGCACACCCACCGTTGAGGATCTCGCCATTGAGCTAGAGACAACCCCTGACCAAATTCGGGAGTTGTTAACACGAGTACCCCGATCCATTTCTCTAGAAACAAAGGTCGGCAAAGATAAAGACACCGAACTGGGCGATTTACTCGAAACGGATGGTATTTCCCCTGAAGAAAGCATGATGCGAGAATCGCTTCAGCAAGAGCTTCAGGACTTGCTCGCGGAACTCACCACCCGCGAACGAGACGTGATTCAGATGCGGTTTGGCCTAGAAGACGGTCAATCTCATTCCCTTGCCGAAATTGGCAAGGTTTTGGAGCTATCGCGTGAGCGAGTTCGCCAAATTGAGTCTAAGGCACTGCAAAAGCTGCGGCAGCCAAAACGCAGAAGTCGTGTCCGCGATTTTCTAGAGACCTTTGCTTAATTTCAGCAAGCCAAAATGACTCAGCTTCCAGGTTCTCTTGTGGTGGGAGGCGCTATGACAGCCTCCTCACGCTCAACCCCACAGGAGAATGCCTGAATCATTAATCGGTCTGACCGTTTAAGACTCAACCGCGACCCAATCTTTTTTCAGTAGAGCCAAAAATGTGGCAAGTCCCTTAGAAAAGCCCTGGGGGTCGGGCAGCACATACTGCGGAAAAGATTCGTAAGAAGACCAAGCTTCTGCTGAACTGTGACGCAGATACAGAACCCGATCTGTCCCCTCTCGTTTCCAGAGCATTTGTCCTCCGGTTGCAACTTCAGGCATGTTTTTTGTACCCCAATCTGACCCCTAAATTGATCCCTAAATTGACGTTCAGGCTAAAATTTGACGCTCTTTTATTTTGCTGTTCTGAGTCGTAAAATCTGTAGTTATTGCTACACCAATGAGCTGAACTAAGGATCGTGGATTTAATAAGATCCAAAATTGTTTAGAGTCGATACGCCTTACACTCCCTCATCCCCTACCCCCTTCTCCCAAGGCGGGAGAAGGGGAACAAGATTCTTCTTACTCCCCTCTCCCGTTCTGGGAGAGGGGCTGGGGGAGAGGGTCAAAGTTGGAGGTTATTAAATCTTTGATCCTAAGGTACATCCCAAGTAGCCTCAGCTACGGTATCAGCCCTTCCATTGCAGCCCCCACCACCCGATGATCTGCATCTTGCCGCATCTGCGCTAACGCCACCTTGGCAGCAGGCAAATCAAAATGCTTCAGGGCATGAGCCACCCGCACTCGAATATATTCTGGTGTCGCATTACTTAAAATCAGCAGCTTCTCTAATGCCACCCCATGCAGCCGCGAAGTATGCAGCGCACCTAGAGCATCCACCGAAGCCTCTTGGACTGCAACATCTTCTCCTGTCAACCCCAGTTCACAAACCTCAAGCACCTCTTCTGGGCAATCCATTTCAACCAGCGCAGGCAAAATGCTGCGACGAACCAGCCAGTGTTCGTCTTGAAAAAAGGTCTGCACCAGATGAGAAGCAGATACGGTGCCAAATAAAGATAAAGAATTCGCAGCCTCTGCCCGTACATTGGGGGTATTGTCAAACCGGATGATTTGCAATAGCGCCGCAAAAGATTCAGAAGTCTGATGGCGGCCTAACTCGCGTGCGACAAAGCTTCGCACCAAAAATTCTGGATCGTTGATGTGTTGGGTCAGCACCGCAACGGCTGCTTCGCTCGGATGCACTTTGAGGGCAGAAATTGCCTTCAATCGGTACTGAAAATCCGAATTTTGCAGTTCGGACTCGATTTGATTGAGATCCATAGGGACAAATCGTAAACACTCTCTTCACTCTAGAGTAGATCTAGGCACAGTCCAATGGCAAAATGAACGCTATCTGCGCAGCGCCAATCGCTAAAAATTACCCATCACTAAGATTGCCCATGACTAATCCGCCGCTGAGCGACAAAGTTCGAGAACTGATTCAAAAAGCACGGATTGTCAGTTTTGCCACCTGGCAATGCACACATCCGGCAGCAGCGATTCAGGTTTTTCAGGTCGCAGACGATGAAAGACGCTATCTCACAGATGAAGATTTAGCGCGGGTTCAGCAGCTTGCCCCGACAACTATGGCATTTAGCCCTGTTGTGCAGACATTGCGCGATCGCATCTCTGAAATCGTAGACGAGGCCAGAGCAGACGTGTTGGCAACGTTCCCCAACATCACCGAAGCAGGCGGCGGACTCTACCCCGCAGCCCGAGCCGATGCCTGCTGGCGAGATTTCTGGCATTTTCTGCGCTGTATCACCTACGGCATTGCAGCGCAGCATACAGACTACACCAGCGCTGAGGGCTTGGGCTATATGCAGCAGCTCTATCAAGAACTACAGGTACCCCTAGACGCAATGGTGGTGGGGCTAGAGGGCATTAAAACGGCGAGCCTAAAGCGAGTTAGCCCTGGGCAGCGGGGTGAACTAGAACCTTACTTTGATCATTTAATCTCTGAGTTAGGGAAGTTCTAGCAACAGCAACAGCATATTCAGAGTTAGACGAGACGAGAGCGTCATCAAACGCGCTTTTGAGACTCTACAAATGCATCTGGAGGCTGTACAGGACAGCTACTGAACGATGGACTGACGACACTAGATAGGCTTGTAGATTCCGTTAACGTCCTTGCAGGCGTTTCTGAGCGCAACAACCGTGACGTTCGAGCGCTACTGAACACTTCTCAAGTTCATCAGCAGAACGTTGAGCTAATGGTCACAGATATTCGTGAAATGCAGGCAGAAGTTAGGATCGTGGATTTAATAAGATCCAGAATTGTTTAGAGTCGATACGCCTTACACTCCCTCATCCCCTAACCCCTTCTCCCAAGGCGGGAGAAGGGGAACAAGATTTTTCTTACTCCCCTCTCCCGTTCTGGGAGAGGGGCTGGGGGTGAGGGTCAAAGTTGGAGGTTATTAAATCTTTGATCCTTAGAGGACTTCAGACCGAAAACCGTCGCATTCTAGACCAGCTCATTAACCGCAACGACGACCAGTCCTAATCCTGGTGCAATTTACCAAGCACAGGTTACTATTCTGCGCCTATATGGAGCGATCGCTACCACATTTACCTTAGCGCCTTGAGTTCAGCAAGAACCCGCTGATTAGAAGCCGTATCTCCCTTGTGCCTAAAAAGCTTATCAGCAGCTTGCAGATTCTGAATGGCTTTAGGACGATCCTTTAACGCTACATATTCAATCGCTCGGTTGAAGTAACCCTCACCATTATTTGGATTGAGTTCAATGACCTTTGAAAAATCATCTGCCGCCTTCTCATGCTGACCCAAACGACTGTAGGCAATACCACGATTGTTGTAATGACCATAGTAATCGGGTTGTAGGGCAACGAGATAGGTAAAGTCCTTAATTGCACCCTGATAATTGCCTTGGTCAATTTTATGAGTAGCCTTGATATAAAGCTTCGAGGTATCTACCGTGCCTTTGTCAAAGTCTGCCCCAATTTTACCCGTGCTTAATAACTGGTCTAACTGCCTTTTAGCCAAGACATACATATTCTGATTTAGTTCATCTTGCTTCTGCTGCGCCAGCTCAATCGCTTTACGAGAATCATCAATCGCTCCAGCCGTATCTCCTACACGACTACGAGCCAGCCCCCTCGCACTGTAAAGTCCAGCCTGGTTGTAATGCCCGAGTCGAATCGCTTCGCTATAGTCTGAGATCGCAGCTTTGTAATCATGCAAGCGTGCATAAATATCACCACGATTAAAATAAGGCTTAGGAAACGTCGGATTTAGTTCAATGGCGCGATCCAGGTCGGCGATCGCACCAGACAAGTCTTGTAAGCGTCCCTTGACCAAAGCCCGATTAATGTAGGCTGCCAGATAGTCAGGCGCAAGGTGAATGGCGCGATCGTAATCAGCCAGTGCCTCTGGCAATCGTTTCATCTCAGTGAAAGCGATCGCACGATTGTAGTAAACACTTGGACTGAGCGGGGCGAGTTTAATGGCCTGCTGATAGGCGACAAGTGCCTGAGGGTAATCTTTCATGCTTTGATACGCCAAAGCCAAATTCATGAAAGCGCTACTATCAAGATGGCCAAATCGAATCGCAGATTGATAATCATCAATCGCCTTAAGAAAGTCTCCTAAATCGCTCCAAGCATTACCCCGATTGACATAGGCATCAGTGCGTTTGGGGTTAAGCTTCAGGGCTTGGTTGAAATCATCAATGGCCCGTTTATACTCATCCTGATTGAGAAACAACGTGCCGCGATCGTAGTAAGCCCGATCCGATTTTGGGTCGAGTCTAATCGCCTCATCTAAAAGATCCATTACGGCTTGAGGATCGTCCTGATTTTTATCGCTAATGGCCTGCTCAATCAACCGAGTTGCTTGAGCTTGGCGATCGCCGCCCATTGCTTGCTCCAGTAGCCTCATCCCTAAAGCACTAACCGGAAAATTTTGTTGAGAGCAGGCAGCCGTTGAGAGTGCCAGAGCTACTACTAAAAATAAGGTCACACTGGGATAGAAGCGACTTGAATTCATTATTGGCAGAAAGTTTTAAGAACTGAGCTGTCTTAATATGCCCAAATAAAGGGTGATGTTCTGAATCTGTGGACGAAACTTCTCCACATTTATATGCCATCTGCGATTCAGAAATCTGATCTACAGATCTGGAGCATTACCGGCGATTCCCTACTAAGGCGTAGGGGTCAAGACCTTGCCCGACTCCGCCTGTAAGTTTGCTTCTGGCTGATCGGCTTCAGACGGCGGCACCACCTGCCAGAACTTAGGCAGATAGCTTGACCAGTCTTCCAAAATTGCCTGAGCTTTTTTGCTGCCTGTACGCAACCCATGAGCCACAATCAGATCCTTAAGCTGCTGCTCACCTGCTTTAGTAATCACGCGCTGAATCTGCACAATTTCAGGATTCACCTTAGTGGGGAAACTCCCTTCTTCATCTAAGAAGTAGGCTAGGCCGCCCGTCATCCCTGCACCCACGTTACGACCCGTGGGACCTAAAACCACAATAATGCCGCCCGTCATGTACTCACAGCAGTGATCGCCAGCGCCTTCAATAACGGCGTTGGCTTTGGAGTTTCGTACACCAAAGCGTTCCCCCGCTCTGCCGTTAGCAAACAGAGAACCGCCCGTTGCGCCATAGAGACAGGTGTTGCCGATGATGACGTTATCTGCTGCTGTAAAGCTACTTTCGGGGGCAGGTTTGATATTAATTTCACCCCCATGGATGCCTTTGCCCACGTAGTCGTTGGCTTCTCCGGTCAGGTTGAGGGTCATCCCTGGCAGAATAAATGCGCCAAAGCTTTGGCCTGCACTGCCCTTAAAGTTGAGCGTGATGTGCCCGTTAAATCCAGTATCGCCGTACTTTTTGGCGATCGCCCCCGAAATCCGCGTCCCCACGGTGCGATCGGTGTTCACAATCGGGTAGGTCTTTTCGGCCTTGGACTGGGTGTGAATGGCAAGCTGAATGCTGGCATCGGCTAACAGCTCGTCGTCTAGCACAGGGCCGTTGCTATGAACCGTTTCATGGTTCAGCCAAGCGCGATCGGTTCGAGTATCCGGTAACTGCGTTAGACAGTCTAGGGAAAGCGCGGCGGTTTTGGAAGCCTGTACGTCAGTGCGCACCTTCAGCAGATCGGCACGACCCGTGATTTCTGAGAGGGAGCGATAGCCTAACTTTGCGAGTAAAGAACGCACTTCTTCCGCAACATAGGCAAAGAAGTTGACGACATGCTCTGGAATGCCCGTAAAGCGCAGGCGTAAATTCTCTTGCTGGGTAGCAACACCTACAGGGCAGTTATTGGTATGGCAAATCCGCGCCATAATGCAGCCTTCAGAAATCATGGCGATCGAGCCGAATCCGTATTCTTCTGCGCCCATGAGCGCCGCCATCATTACATCCCAGCCCGTCTTAAGTCCGCCATCGACGCGCAGCATCACGCGATCGCGCAGTTGGTTCTCCATCAAAACGCGATGCACTTCGGTTAGCCCCAGTTCCCAAGGGCTGCCTGCATGTTTGATCGAGCTAAGGGGGGACGCGCCCGTGCCGCCATCATGCCCTGAAATTTGAATGATGTCTGCGTTGGCTTTTGCCACGCCGGCTGCAATGGTGCCAATGCCCACCTCTGCCACCAGCTTGACGGAAACCTGAGCTTGAGGATTGATTTGGTGCAGGTCAAAAATAAGCTGCGCGAGATCTTCAATGGAATAAATATCGTGGTGGGGCGGGGGCGAAATGAGCGTCACCCCTGGCTTAGAGCGCCGCAAAGACGCAATGTAGGGACTCACTTTTTTGCCAGGGAGCTGACCGCCTTCCCCTGGCTTTGCGCCCTGAGCCACTTTAATTTCAAGCTGCTTGGCGCTGACCAAGTACTTGGGCGTTACCCCAAAGCGACCGGAGGCAATTTGCTTAATAGAAGAGTTTGCCGTGTCGCCCTTTCGTAAGCCCTTCAGGTGGGGGAGCAGTGCAGACCGCCCTTCAGCGTCTACGTCGTCTAGCACTTCGTAGCGCACAGGGTCTTCTCCGCCTTCACCGGAGTTAGACTTGCCGCCGATGCGGTTCATGGCGATCGCCAAAATCTCATGGGCTTCCCGCGACAGCGCACCCAAAGACATGCCGCCCGTACAGAAGCGCTGCATAATGGCCTCAACAGATTCGACTTCTTCGACGGGTATAGAGGGGCGATCGCCTTCAAACTCCAGCAGATCTCGCATTGCCGTGACGGGACGGTTTTGGAGCAGGTTTTTGTAAAATTCGTAGTGGTCGTACTGCTTAGCCATCACGGCCTTGTGCAGCGCCTTCGCCACTTCAGGGTTATTCATGTGGTACTCGCCGCCGGGACGATACTGCACAAATCCAAAGTTTTCAAGCTTTTTAAGATTCAGCTCAGGGAACGCCCGCTGGTGGAAGGCCATGATCTCTTGGGCGAGTTCGCTGCACGTTAAGCCCCCCAGACGGGACGCTGTGCCGTGAAACGCCAGATTCAGCAGTTCTGAACCAATGCCGATGGCCTCAAAAATCTGAGCGCCCTGGTAGCTCGAGAGCAGCGAGATGCCCATTTTGGACAGAATCTTGAGCAGCCCCCCTTCTACCGCCTTACGGAAGTTGTGCTGCGCTGCCTCTACGGGCATTTTAGTGATTTTGCCGCGCTCCATGAGCTTCTGAGTGCGATCGTCTGCCCACCAGTGCCGGACAGATTCTAGGGCAAGGTG
>JANNDV010000072.1:0-2574 GCA_031387975.1 Acaryochloridaceae cyanobacterium OTE_75_metabat_521
TTCTCGACGCTGGAAATACTGCGTTGCCTTACGCCCCACCAAAATGAGGGTATATTCAATCCCTTCTTTCTTGAGGTCGTTGATGCGCTCTTCGGCTCGGCGAATGATGCTGGCGTTATAGCCGCCGCATAAACCGCGATCGCCCGTCACCACCAGCAGACCTACTTTTTTGACCTGACGCTGCTTGAGGAGCGGCAGATCCGCCTCCTCGAACTTAAGACGTGCCTGAAGGCCGTACAGAACCTGGGCTAAGCGATCTGCAAAGGGTCGTGTTGCCGTAACCTGCTCCTGGGCGCGACGGACTTTAGCCGCCGCCACCAGCCGCATGGCCTCTGTGATTTTTTTTGTATTCTTTACAGACTTAATGCGATCGCGGATGAATTTTAGATTTGCCATCGTAGATCCCCTATGCGGCTGCCGTAAAGGTTTTGGTGTACTCTGCGATCGCAGTTTTCAGAATTCCTTCAGCTTCAGGCGTGAGTGCCTTGGCTGCCCGCACGGTTTCACCGTAGGTAGGCTGACTGGTGTGCAGATAGGTTCGCAGACCCGCCACAAAGTCCGTCACCTGACTAACTTCGATCTCATCGAGGTAGCCGTTGGTTCCGGCATAAATTACCGCAACCTGTTCTTCAACAGGAATGGGCGAATACTGAGGCTGCTTCAGCAGCTCTCGTAGACGTGCGCCCCGTGCAAGCTGGTTTTGAGTGGCTTTATCTAGGTCAGATGCAAACTGAGCAAACGCTTCTAGTTCAGCAAACTGAGCCAAGTCTAGCTTCAGCTTACCTGCGACCTGTTTCATGGCCTTAATCTGCGCCGCAGAACCCACCCGTGACACCGAGATACCCGCGTTGATGGCAGGACGAAGACCGGAGTTAAACAGGTCAGAAGACAAGAAGATTTGACCATCCGTAATCGAAATTACGTTGGTAGGGATGTAGGCCGAAACGTCACCCGCTTGGGTTTCCACGATGGGTAGCGCGGTCATGCTGCCTTCACCCAGTTCAGGGCTAAGCTTTGCGGCACGCTCAAGCAAGCGAGAGTGTAAATAGAACACGTCGCCAGGATATGCTTCCCGACCGGGTGGACGACGCAAGAGCAGAGACATTTGGCGATAAGCCTGAGCCTGCTTGGATAAATCGTCGTAGATGATGAGGGTGTGCTGGCCCTTGTACATGAAGTATTCGGCGATCGATGCACCCGTGTAAGGCGCAAGATACTGAAGCGTTGCAGGGTCGTTGGCGTTGGCGGCAACCACCACTGTGTAGTCAAGGGCACCCCGCTCACGGAGTACGTTGGCAATATTGGCAACAGTAGAAGCCTTTTGACCAATCGCCACATAAACGCAGATCACGCCTTGACCCTTCTGGTTCAAGATGGTGTCAATCGCCACGGAGGTCTTTCCGGTTTGGCGATCGCCAATGATTAGCTCTCGCTGACCCCGACCGATGGGCACCATCGAGTCAATCGCGGTAATCCCCGTCTGCATCGGCTCATAAACAGACTTCCGTTCGATGATGCCAGGCGCAGGAGATTCAATGAGACGAAATTCTGAAGTGACGATTTCGCCTTTGCCATCGAGGGGACGCGCGAGGGCATCTACCACCCGACCAATCATGGCATCGCCCACAGGCACCTGAGCAATTTTGCCCGTGGCCTTCACGGTGCTGCCTTCTTGCAGTTCGCGACCGTCGCCCATCAGCACTGCGCCCACGTTATCCTGCTCAAGGTTAAGGGCGATGCCGATGGTGCCGTCTTCAAATTCTAGAAGCTCACCGGACATGGCTTTTTCAAGCCCATAAATCCGAGCGATACCGTCACCGACTTGTAGAACGGTGCCAACGTTATCGACGTTGACATCCTGATTGTATTGCTCAATCTGCTGGCGGATAATTGTGCTGATTTCGTCTGGTCTGATACTTACCATGGGCTTGCTCTGAATCTGGGTTCTGGGTTAATCAAAAGAAATTTAAGACTGAGCGATTTAAGACTTAGGCCGTCGCACTGAGCAGCGAAATGCCAATGCGTCGGAGCTGACCCTTAATGCTCGCATCCAGCACTTGAGAGCCGACTTTAATAATGACGCCGCCAATCAGTTCAGGGTCAATTTTGACCTCAAGCTCCACTTCTGAGGCGCTCGTCAAGGTTTTGACTTTCTGGATTACCGCATCCCGTTGGGCATCGTTGAGATCCAGTGTAGACGTAACCTCAGCCAAAACAGTATTTTTGATTTGGCGCAGCAGCACCCGATACTGCTTGCAAATTGCTTCGAGTAGAAAGATGCGACGGCGATCAATCACCAACAGCAGAAAATTGAGGAAATAGGCGTGAACCTTCCCCTCTAAAAGCTGTCGGAAAATTTGCTTCTTGGCATCCGCTTTCACAAACGGGTTCGCCAGAACGTCTTTTAACTCGCTCGAAGACTCAATCAGTTCTAAAAGTGATCGGGTATCATCGCCAAAGGTGTCAATCAAACCCTGATCTTGGGCGAGAGCCATTAGCGCCTCGGCGTAGGGTTCTACCATTCCAGCCGTAGCAGTATTCATGAGTTCACTCCCAGTAAGGCAATACTCCGGT
>JANNDV010000096.1:0-4369 GCA_031387975.1 Acaryochloridaceae cyanobacterium OTE_75_metabat_521
AAGTGGTAGAGGTAGAGATCAGCATTCAACTCGTTCTGCGCTGTCTAACACGTCATTAGAGCGGATGGACGGGACACACGGTCTTTTTTGCTTACTTTACTAGCCACCACTCAATTCCAGGCCGTTAGACGTTCTCGCAGAGTTTAGGGTGATTTATATCGGTTGGGGCTATCTCTAGGTACGAAGAATTAGCTGTGGTTTAGATTTTGTTTATGACCGTATATTTCAATTTTGGTCGTACTTAAACTTCTCCACTCAAAGATGTTATAAATGTCTTGTTCAAGCCATCAGATACTTCAAGCAGTTTTTCAGGTTGTGAAACGCTTTAGTATTTGGTTTATAACAGTCGTGCCTATGTTTTGTAGGGTTTATTAGTGGGGTGAGTGGTAGAGGTAGAGATCAGCATTCAACTCGTTCTGCGCTGTCTAACACGTCATTAGAGCGGATGGACGGAACACACGGTCTATTTTGCTTACTTTACTAACCACCGCTCAATTCCATGCCGTTAGACAACTAAAGAGGGAAATCTGATGTCAACATGCTCGTGTGGAGAATTGCTGAGTGAATCCGTTCCCCTAACTGCGGGAATAGAAAGATTAAAGAGTTGTCCACATTGCTCAACTACTGCTGGGCATCATGTGTTCTATCCCGAAGACACCTTTGGGAAACGGGATATGGGTAACAGTCGGGTTATTATTCAATCCTGGTGCTCTGAATGTCGTGCGGATCAACCCGTAACTCAGGCTGCGGCGTATGAGTGCGCTTAGTGGGTCGGAGTGTTGAAGTATAGACTTGTTTTTAGCCCCAAGTATGGGTAAAATTCAATTCTTTTTAGATGCATTATGCTGGCGTTAAAATAGCTTCAATGGCTCATGTTGCTTTACTGTACAGGTCTAACTACGCATTGGAGTGGATGGACGGAGCACACGGTTTTACTGCTGACTTTACGAGCCACTGCTCAATTTTGGGGCATTAAACCTTAAAACTGGGAACACTAGAGGCAGTTCAAGCAAAACTGTTCTTGGGTGTTTTATGCGCGTCATTGATTCTTTTGTTCGCAGCATTTTAGTATTTTTTATTTCTCTGTATCAAAAATATATCTCGCCAGTAAAAGGTTTTAGATGCGCTCATCATGCCTTGCACAAAGGAGAAACCTGCTCCCAGTTCGTTAAGAGGAGTCTTCTGGAGTATGATTTGGTCACGGCAATTCAATCATCTCAGCAAAGGTTTAATGATTGCGGAAGTGCTGCTTTTCATTTATCGAAATCAAAACCTGAATATAACTCAGTGCTTGATACTAAAGTTAAGTTAGAACTTCCTAGACTACGTGGAAGGCGGTACTTTTTGCTGGTTGCAGTTCCCGCTTTTGCGATTGGGTTAGCAAGTCCTGCATTAGCTAGTAGTTCATCTCAAACAATGGCCAGTTGTGCTCGCGGTTCTGCACGCGAAGGTTATAGACAAGATAGTAAGGACGGGACCTGTGGCGATCCTAATATATGGTACGGACTCTGTTGCCTGTTTTCTATAGGTAGTGCTGCTAGTTCGCAGAACAACTAACCTTACTTGCAGTCCCATATGTTTTAAGTGGTGTAGTTTTTATCTACGGTTATGAGATTTTGTTATTTGGGTGGTGGGGCGATCTCTTTCGTCAAGTCACCCAAAATCCAGGCACTGGCGGTACAATATTTTTAGTCCAAGTTGCCTTACTCCTCGTGTCTAACTACTCATTGCAGCGGATGGTCGGTACACACTGTCTGTGATGCTTATTGTACTAGCCACCGCTAAATTCCAGGCCGTTATACGGTCGCGAAAAAGCTGGGTGAGTTAGACAGGTTGAGATTAGTTTCTGGCTCGAAGAATGGGCTGTGGTTCAGATTTTGGTGATGACCGTTTATTATCATTTTAAATGAGCTAAAAACGCTTCTACTCAAAGACTTTATAAATGGTTTATATCCATCTTGAAAGTCACTCAAAGACCTCCACTCAAAGACATTGTAAATGGCTTAAGAAAGCCATCATAAAATGCAAGGAACCATAGAAGTTTAAGTAGTGCAAGGAGCTATAGAAGTTGTGAAACGCTTTGAGATTTGGGTTGAGACAGTCGGCGCTACATTTTGCAGGGGGTGGTCGGTGAGTGGAATACGGAGAAGTGCGATCGTTTTTCATCCGGTCTGCGCTGTATAACAAGGGTTTGCAACGGAACGGAGGGAAACGCTATCATCAGGCTTAGAATGCATCGCCGTCCGCTGAAACCCAAGCCGTTAGACCCCGCCAGCGGTTTCTAGTGTTTTGTTCAGTCCATTTCTGCTTTGGTTGCTGAGTTTAAGTTTCAGAGTTTTCAGCTATGGTTGTGAGGTTTGTTGTTAGGTTGGTGGGGCGATTGCCCTTCATTAAGTAGCCATAATCCATCGCGCTAGCGGTAGAATAAATACAAATTTCGGTTGTCAGGCTGTACAAGTCTAACTACCGTATCCAGCGGAACGGGGCGTAGTATAATGACTTCGATTATCCTGAGTCGCCGTCCGCTAATACGCAAGCCGTTAGACCTCATGAGCCAATGACAGAGAATCCACTTGAACAAGTATGGGAGCACCGAGAAGAGGTAATCTATCCTGATTTGTTCGGGGCAAAATCTAACGGCATTTTTGTTGTCGAGGCAGAAATGTTTCAAAAGACATTCCAACAAAGTGCTATAGATCCTCGCTGGCTGTTCTATGGTGTCTTTGAGTTTGAGCCAACACCTCAACGAAATACATGGCTTTACATAACTTCTGGTACATCTACTCCTTGGGAACTGGAAGCGGAAGAATATGCCAACTCTGAATTTTCAGGTTTTGGAACGGAGCTTGTGCTTGAGTCACCACTTCAGGCAGTTTGGCCAATCGTCATTCTTCAGCGTCTACTCGCCTTTAACATACTCCTTGCACATGGGCGGTATGGAGAAAATTCATCTGCGCTCGATTATGGTGATCGAGTTCCGCTCCGATGCTCAATATCTCTTGAACAACCCTCCGCTTTGGAGCATGTTGTTATCGGTCATCCTACCCATTTTCCTGCCTCATTTCAGTTGGAATCAGGCCAAGTAGACTTACTGCAAATTGTTGGTATAACCGAAGTCGAACGAGACTTCGCAAAGACCAATGGCTCCGAGGCTCTCATCAATATACTCATAGATAGAGGCTGCTATCCGGTAACAGACCCGACCCGGTTCACGGTTGTCCAATGAGTTATGACATTCGTTCGAGTCATTGACTTCTGTTGCTATTGGTGGGATCAAGCTTCACCAAGTAGTTAAAATGCATCGCGCTGACGGTAAAATAAATGCAGTGTTTCAGCTCGCTCCACTGCACATGTCTAACTACTGCATGCAGGCGAAACGGATTTTCACGCTATCTTCACGCTTATTTTGCATCGCCGTCCGCTGATGCAGATGCCGTTAGATCCCGCCAGCGGTTTCTAGTTTTTTGTTCATCTCATTTCTGCTTCTATTGCTGAGTTTAAGTGGTGCAGTTTTTGAGTTGTATTTGTCAGATTTTTGTTGCTGGGGTGGTGGGGTGATCGCGCTTCATTAAGCAGACAAAATGCATCGCGCTGGCGGTAGAATAAAAGCAGTGTTTTAGTTGTCAGGCTGTATAAGTCTAACTACCGTATCCAGCGGAACGGGGCGTAGTACAATGACTTCGCTCGTCCTGCAAATCCGTCCGCTAATACGCAAGCCGTTATACCGTCGCGAATATGTAGGGTGAGTTAGACAGGTTGAGGTTAGTTTCTGGTTCGAAGAATTGGCTGTGGTTTAGATTTTGGTTGTGACCATTTATTAACATTTCTGTCAGTGCAAAAACCTCCGCTCAAAGACTTTGTAAATGGCTGAAGCAGCCATCAGAACGTGAAAGTAGCTATGAAGGTTGTGAAACGTTTGGGGATTTTGGTTGAGGCGATCGCCATCACACTTTGCAGGGGGTGATCGGTGAGGTAAAATATGGGAGAAATGCGATCGGGTTTTCCCAAAGTCGCGTTGTATAACAACTCATTGCAGCGGATGGACGGAACACACGGACTTTTTTGCTTATTTTACTAGCCACCGCTGAATTCGAGGTCGTTAGACGTTCTCGCAGAATTCAGGGTGATTTATATCGGTTGAGGCTATTTTTAGGTACGAAGAATTAGCTGTGGTTTAGATTTTGGTGATGACCGTTTATTAACATTTTGTCTGCGCTAATATATCTCAACTCAAAGATGCTATAAATGGCTTATTCAAGCCATCAACTACTTCAAGCAGTTTTACAGGTTGTGAAACGCTTTGGTATTTGGGTTACGGCGATCGTTCCTATATTCTGTAAGTTTTATTTGTGGGGTAAGTGGTAGAGGT
>JANNDV010000162.1:0-5008 GCA_031387975.1 Acaryochloridaceae cyanobacterium OTE_75_metabat_521
CTTGTCGCAGTGTTTGCGCTCGATCTAGCGTTTGAGTTAGAACAGCTAGGGGCAATAAGCCCGTGGCTTCTAGGAAAGGTTGGGTTGGTTGTTCCCAGAGCCTGATGACTTGAAATTGGTGCCGCATCACTTCGGTTTCAAATATGGTCTGGTGAACGAGATCCGAGTTTGTGGGGGTTAGATAGATGACGATTTGAATGATTTTTTTGTTGGGGAAGCGCCTGAAAAGTCTCAAATAATAATCTGCCATCCTAAAGGCCATTATGGGGTCTGGTTCTGTCTGAAACTCCAGATGGACAATGATTTCAGCAGAAGTGAGCAAAATCAAGGAGTCTGCTCGGATGGGTTCTAGGGACAGTTCGGTTGGACTGAGTTTGGTGAGGGCAATCGGTTCACCGAGGAGCCAAGTGGCAAAATCGGCGGGAAAGTTCTCTGCTAGGAATTTACAGGTTGGGTCAAACATTGGAGGATTTTAGCAGATGAATGCGGTGCAAAGGCAAGGCTTGGACAGAGGCGATCGCCCTTCAGCAAAAGCGTTGACTGCATCATGCTCACGCTGAAGTCGTCAAGATAAATGCGATCGCCCATTCCTACACCAACCAAGACAAATGCTCGAAATGGTTTGGTGGGGAGCAAAGAACAGGAAAATGCTTCAAAATCTTGGGCTTAAGCACAGGATCTAGGTAAAAAATCCGTAATTATACGGTTATCTCTTGACGAGAGAAAAATGATAATGCTTTTTGTCTAAATCATTCACGTTTCTAACGCTAGCCAGCCGATCGCCCAGCAGCCAAGAAGACGATCACCCTTCCCTATGTGAATCAAGAAAAATGCTTGAAATGAAAAATCCCGCCGCAAGCGAACGGATTATCAAAACCGATTTGCTCGCGAGGCAAACCTCATATTGCAATTACAAGATTTCGCTTCAAGGGGATGAGATCTGTACTCCTTCTAGATTCAATATGCTCACAAAAACAGGAGCTTAGTTTTGGATTAAATAACTGAATTGAAACTTAAGTAAGATAAAAAGGTGATTTTTATGCCAAGAATTGAATTAGTTGTACAGGTTTTTGTTGCATCTCCTTCCGATGTAAAGGAAGAGCGTGAAATACTTGAATCAGTGATTTTAGAACTGAATAAGACTTGGAGTAAGAAATTAAAGCTTAGGCTAGAATTAAATAGGTGGGAAAGCAACGTATATCCAAATTTTGGTCAAGATCCTCAAGACGTAATCAATCGACAAATCGAAGATAGATATGATATATTTATTGGGATTTTGTGGGGAAGGATTGGCACTCCAACTCAGAGAGCTGAATCAGGCACCTTAGAAGAATTTCAGCAGGCATATAGACAGCACAAAGAAAATTCTGACTCGATTGATCTTATGATTTACTTTAAAGAAACTCCTATATCGCCTTCAAAGATAGATATTGAACAATTAAGTAAATTAAAAGAGTTTCGATATACTCTTGGTGATCAAGGCGGATTGTATTGGACATTTGAAAGCCTCTCTGATTTTGAATCAACTATCCGGTCACACTTGAGTCTCGTTACTCAACGTTGGGCAGATAAGATGATAAAAGAATATCCTTATCTAATTTCTTTAAGTTCAAATGAAGAAATTAATGTGGCAACTCAAGATCGAGATGCTGAAGAAAATATAGAATTAGGACTTTTTGATTACTATTCAATCCTCCAAGAACAGGCTGAACAGATGGGATCAGTAATGGGTGTTATAGGAGAAGCTACTATTGATATAGGACAACAAATACAACGACGTACTGATGGGCTATTAACTATAGGAAATTTGACGGGAGCAGAAGCTAAAAAAGAGGCAGAGAAGGTGATAAAACTTGCTTCTGATGACATGAATCGATATTCCTCAACCTTAAAAATTCAACTACCAAAATTTGCATCTTCAAGAGATGATGTTTTTGAATCTTTGAGTAAAGCTATAATGTTATTCGGAGATTTTGAATCTCATGACGAAGATAATTATGCTGTTTTAGAAGTGCAATTATTGGAGCTTCGCGAAAGTATTTATACTGTCAAGGTGGGTATAGTAAATTTCAAGCAGGCAATATCAGCTTTGCCAAGAATTTCTAGCCATTTCAATAAAGCCAAAAGAACTCTTGTTGATATGCTTGCCAATACCCTTAAAGAATTTGATTCTACTTTAGATCTGATCTTGGTTATGGAGGGTGCTATATCTCAACAAAGAGAATCTTTGATAATAGAAAGTAAGGAAAATATCTAAATATTTTCGATAAAAAGTATACTATGCTAGCTTAGGGATAGCTTTTCTTTCCTAATTATATCGGTTTGTAATTAATTGGGTTTCCCTTAAAGTATCATTGTTGGGTTGAGTCATGAAACCCAACTACAAGCAGTGTCAGTGCGCAATTATTTTTTCTGCCGTCAACCCAAGCTGCCCTTGCTGCCGCCTAAATCTTATCCGTTGGCCGCATCAACCTCATTTCAACTGCACAGGGTCAAAATATACGGTGTATCCTCAAAAGATTCATGCCACTCACCCTTAATCTGTTACCAGAAATAGAGCAATATCTTGTATAGAAAGCCAATCAGCATAGGCTTGCAGTAGAAGTCATGGCAATGCAACTTTTAACAAATTCAATTTCATTAAAGCAAAAGTAAACCGAAGCCATTAACCTGCTCCAGTCCTAGATCGATGACGAAGATGAGTCAGAACAGCAAGAAACAGGACAGTATTTGATTCATGCCTTAGATGGCGATTCGTTGTCTGATCGCAAATTATTTCCCCTTGAGATGAAGGGTATCACTTGGTGAGCCGAGTTATCCTATTAGACAAAGACCCACTTAGCCGAGTCAGCAACTCCAACCCGTCCTGCAAAAGTAATACTTCCAGCGGCTGTAACGGATTTGCGCCATCAGCATCAAAATAATGGAGACCATTCAATCCATGACACAGACACTCGAACAGCGAATTTATTCTCCCGAAGAATATCTGGAACTCGAACTTGCCTCTGAAACCCGCAGCGAATACCGCAATGGAGCCATTATTCCAATGACTGGGGGTACACCTGACCACAACGAATTGGCAATTAACCTAGCATCTCTTCTAAAAACCGCCCTACGAGGCAAACCCTACCGTATTTTTGCCACCGATCAAAGGCTATGGATTCCTGATCGCAACCTCTATACCTATCCCGATGTCATGGTCATCGAAAAACCCCTACAGCTTCAAACAGGGCGTACCGACACAGTAACCAACCCCTGCTTTATAGCTGAAGTGCTATCTAAATCAACCCAAGATTACGATCAGGGTGAAAAATTTTCTACCTACCGTACCATCGACAGCTTCCGCGAATATCTTCTCATCGATCAGTACAACATCCGCGTAGATCACTACGTCAAGACAGCTCCAAATCAATGGCTGCTCTCAGAATATATTGGGCCTAAGACACTATCTTTGACCACTTTTGATATGCAAATCGAAATTTTATCGCTCTATGAAAACATTGATATTAAAAGCACATAAAACATTAAGGGATGAATTTCTTAAACAACCCCTAGGCATCAGCGGAGACACAACCTAAGTCGAACACATTGACACTGAAAGGCAACCATCATGACTCAGGCTGTCACAATTGGGGTTTTCTAACGTCAACCTAAGCTTTGCTTGCTAACGTTAAAATATCTTAAACACTGGTAGCCCGTTGGCTAAAGCTGTTATGGCATTAACATCTCCTATTGTTCATAGCGACCCCGACATTCTGGGGGGAACCCCTGTTTTTGTTGGGACACGAGTCCCCATGAAAAATCTGCTTGATTATCTTGAAGCGGGTGATTCATTAGAGGTTTTTCTAGATCATTTCCCTAGCGTCAGTCACCAACAGGCGATCGCAGCACTTGAATTAGCAAAAGAAATGCTCACAGCCTATGCGAATCCTGCTTGATGAATGTGCTCCACGCCCACTGAAGCGTGAACTCGCCGATTACGAAATACGCACAGTTGTCGAGATGGGATGGTCAGGAAAAAAGAATGGAGAACTGCTGCAACTTATGAAGCAAGAGGGCTTCACAGTTCTTCTCACCACAGACCAGAACTTGCGCTATCAGCAAAATTTACAGCAAGCCGGAGTTGCCGTTGTTGTTCTCGTGGCACCCAGTAATAGACTTCCTGATTTGATTCCGCTCATACCGGATGCCCGTAACGTTCTAAACACCATTACTTCGGGGGAAGTGATTGAAGTCGGCGGTTCCTAAAAAATGACTAAACTGTTTCGACAGACGGAAGCTTTGCCCAATTAACCCCCAGCCGCCGCTCAATTCCTTAGAATAGCCACTAGACCGTTTTACATTACTGGCCTAACCCTGCTACGCTCCCAGGGCTAGAGAACTGCAAAGGCTATGACATTTTCCGCACTCGTTCGCTCTCTAGGCCGATCGCGCCTCACCGAAGAACTCCTCGCCAAACTCACCCAAACACAGGATCTCCACCTGAGCGGCTTGGCACGTCTGCCCAAGGGGCTTGTCGCCTCCGCCCTCGCCCAAGTCCGCAGCCAACACCTGTGCATCATCACCGCCACCCTTGAAGAAGCAGGTCGTTGGGCAGCACAGCTCGAAGCAATGGGTTGGGCCACCATCCAGTTTTACCCCACCGCCGAATCCTCCCCCTACGAAGCCTTTGACCTCGAAGCCGAAATGACCTGGGGTCAGCTCCAGGTTTTGGCAGAACTGCTCAATGCCAGCCAGCCAATCGCGTTGGTTGCCACCGAGCGATCGCTCCAGCCCCATCTGCCCCCCGTGGAAGCCTTCCGTCCTTACTGTCTGACCCTCCATAAGGGCATGGAATACAACCTAGAAATCCTTAGCCGCCAGCTTGCCACCCAAGGTTACGAACGAGTTTCGTTAGTAGAAACGGAAGGCCAATGGAGTCGGCGCGGCGACATTATTGACGTGTTCCCCGTTTCGGCAGAGCTGCCCGTGCGGTTGGAATGGTTTGGGGACGAACTCGATAAACTCC
>JANNDV010000200.1:0-44030 GCA_031387975.1 Acaryochloridaceae cyanobacterium OTE_75_metabat_521
TGGATGGAGAGATGTAAAATCCTAACGAAGAACTTTGAACGAACCTTATCGAATGCGACTACTAAGATTAACCTTTGCTTCGTTAGGCTAATGGTTAAGAGGCTTGCAGCCCCTTCTTAAGATCTCAAATGGGTTCTATAGCGATAACCTGGAAAGACCTGTTAATTGTGTTTCAGAGCTATCTTCACAACTGAGTTGTGATTTCTTAAGGCAACGAGAACGCTTTTACCATGCGGAATCTCTACGTAATTTTGCCCGCGACACAGTGCCTGACGGTACTTTTGAGAGTTTACAGGATGAGATTTTTTACGCCGTAATTGATATCTGCGAAAATGAGCATAAAGACGGATTAGCTCGTATGAAAGCAACGATCTCACATGCCGCAACAGTTCCAGTAGGATCTAATCCTCTAAAAAGTGCGCTTAGAGTTCAGGATCAACAAGGTATTTGTCATCAGCTTGCCAACAAAGATCGCCTGCTTTGGGTGCCTACGGATGAGGAGGTGTGATGTGACATCACCATTTAATAGTCCACTTGAGACCGGAATCAGAGCACTAGCTATCTTGACAGCAGTATTTCCTCAATCGCTGGATCTTCAGTATCTTGTCTTTTTTGACTACTTAACTGTTCATTCAGGTGATGTTGAAGGTCCAGAAAGTTTACATGCGCCCCTTCCACTACGTTCAGGCGAACTAACTGTGCGGCGTAAATTAATTGAGCGCGGACTCTTTTTGATGATAAGCCGAGGTCTTGTACAACATTTATCTACGTCGAATGGTTTTCAATACACTGTTACTGACAATGCTGGTGCTTTTCTCTCAATGTTGAGTTCTCGATATATCTCGAAACTCAAAGAACGAGCAGAGTGGGTAGCTGAAAACTATGGTGAGTCAACTTCTGAAGAATTGAAAGCAGTGGAACAGCGCTTTTTTCAGGAGTGGTCTACGCAGTTCCAGCCATTCGAGAGAGCAGGGGGACGTAGAACATGACTTGGAATCCCCTCCAATTACGAGGTCTTTCGTTCAATAGTCCGTATAAAGAGTCTGCTTCGTTAGAATTTCAAGGTGGCTTGAATGTCATATGTGGGGCTTCAGACACTGGAAAATCATTCCTTGTAGAAGCTATCGATTTTCTTCTTGGTGCCAAGGGACCATTGAAGGATATTCCTGAACGAGTTGGATACGACCGAGGAAGGCTCATATTAGAAACAGTAAATAGCAATATTTTTACTCTTGAAAGGAGTACGGATGGCGGAAACTTCCGTAAATTTGAAGGGAACTGGTTATCAGTTGATCCTAATATCGAATCAGGTACTACTCTTAATCAGAAACATGCACATGGAAATTCGAGTACGCTCTCAACTTATTTGTTGTCTACCATAGGACTTACAGATAAGTATGTGCGAAAGAACCAGCAGGGAATTACAGATAGTCTCAGCTTTCGGAATCTTGCTAGGTTAATCATAGTCAAGGAGAGTGACATAACCAAGGAATCATCTCCTATATTATCCGTACAGAATACTGAAAAGACAAAAGATTATTCGGTATTCAAGTTAATGCATACTGGTGTAGATGATAGTGCACTCGTAGCACAAGCTGAAATGCAGGCTGAGATGGCAGCTACTCGACAGAGTAATAACGCCAAAATTGAATTTATTGATGAGTTGCTTGCTGAATTACAAGCTGAAATTGGTGCAATTGGAATTAATCGTACTGAAGCCGAAGATCAGTTACTGCAACTACAAGCTCAAGCACAAACTCAGCAAGAGATTCTCAATCGAAGTCAGCAAGAATTAGATGACAGAATAGAACATCGCTATGAAGTTATGCAGCAAATAAAACGAATATCTGATCGAATCGATGAAATCTCTGGACTTCTATCACGTTTTGAACTTCTTAAGGAACATTACCAGATTGATCTCGAACGTCTTGCTGCAATTGAGGAATCAGGATCTCTTTTTGTCCATCTAGAGAGAACACCCTGTCCTCTCTGTGGTGCTCCTCCTGATGAACAGCATCAAATTGAAGTTTGTGATGGTGATGTTGAAAGTGTAGTTCATGCTGCAACTGCTGAAATTGTCAAGGTGGAAACGCTTTCTATAGAGCTTGATCAAACAGCATCAGATCTCAGAACTGAGATTGAAGCATTGATTACACAGAAAGAGCAGCTTGACCCTGAATTTCAGGCACTCAATCAGGAAATACAAGAAATTACTTCTCCTCTAAAGGAGATTCAAAATACCTTCAGTGAGATTGTCAGGCAATCAGGTGAAATGCAACGTGTCATTGATTCATTCCACAGGATCGTTCAACTACAAGAGAAAAAGTCTACGCTTCGTTGGGAAGCTGATGAACCAATTAATCCCGTTAGTTCACAAATAGATCTTTCAAAATCTGTGCTTGATGACTTTGCCCAAAAAGTGCAACATTTACTTCAAGAATGGGATTTCCCTGGCTCTAATCGAGTTCATTTCGATGAAGCGCTAAAAGATATTGTGATAGGTGGACAACCTCGTACTAGTCGGGGAAAAGGCTTGAGGGCTATTACTCATGCGGCTATGACCATTGGACTTATGGAATTTTGTAAGGATAGAAATCTGCCTCATCCAGGTTTTGTTGTACTAGATTCGCCTCTTTTGGCGTACTGGAAACCAGAAGCATCAGAAGATAAAATCATTTTGGAAGGTTCAAACCTAAAGATCCGATTCTATGAATATCTTGCTAATAACTGTAGCGACAGTCAAATAATTATTATTGAGAATGAACATCCACCATCCGAAGTCAGTGGCAAAATCACTTCAACAGTTTTCACAAGGAACCCTGAAGAGGGACGCTATGGTTTTTTCCCTATAAACTCAAGCTCATGAGTCTTGCCTAATTATCCCGACTCAGCACTGGGGCTGGCAGCCTGGACGTAAATAATTTTCAGGAAATGCAATCATGCCAATTGTCTCAACACCGTTGAGACAATTCCTTTATCTGTAAAGACTTTTACAAAATGAACCTTGTGAAGCAGGCTTTTGCAGCTAAAGCTGTGCCCAAACTCTGTAGCTAGGATTATTGATAAAGATCGCGACAACTTGTTCTCCATAGCTTGCCCGCTCCTCTCCAAGAATTTCTCTACAGGTACAACTAGCAAAGCTACAAGTTTTCAGAGTTTGCAGATGAATTGAGATGACGGGTTGACATAGAAGAGCTTGGGGTCTAGCAATGAGTACCAGTTTTCAGTTCAATGATATGCACCTGAATCCCCAGCAATCCAGTACCCGCCGACGGCGAGGCCAAGACTCCCGCGATCGCATCCTCGCATCTCTCCAAAACCAGCCCGACCAAAGCCGGGACCAACTCATGCAGTCCGCCAACCTGACCTATGACCAGGTGCGTGACCAAACTCGAAACCTTTGTATCGAGGGGCTGATTCTGTCGCACATCGGCACCAGAGGAGAGCGACGGTATTCATTACGGGCAAGTTGTCGGCGATCGCCCTGCAAAACCTCAGCCTAGCCCTTGCTTTTTCATCGATTGGGCATTAGCAATACTTCCATTGCATTCTGGTACCGCCAATCATGGAAACAGAAACCTGGAAACACATCACCTTGGGCGAACTCTATCGCAACGGAATCGCCAAAGTCCGACAAGCCCGTCGGTCTTTCAGACAATACAGCCCTCTCAAACTTGACCTGAACGCCGCTCAGAATCTCTGGGGCAAAATTTCACCCTTGGTGATGGCTCCCATCCTCCACGTCCTAGAAGGCTTCAGACCGGATCGACTATTGCCACCCGTAGTGGACACCACCGAGGACTTGAACCCAAAGGCATTGGCACCGAGCATACCCCATAAACCCTGGTATCGCCGAACCGAACGAGTCCATCAAGCCCTGATGAAAGCCTGGGAACTGGGCTATCGCACCTACGCCCAACTGATTGAACAGGTCAGGCTGTGGACGGGTAAAGGATGCTCAAAACGTGCCGTCTCCCGCTTCATCAGAGAACGTCGCGAGCTGCAATGACCCGTCTGGAAAAACATACCCGCACCTTGAAGGATGGCACCCAAAGGGTCTACCGCTATGCCGTGGGCACCGATGGAGAGAGGCGATCGCTCAGTGAGGGTACCATTTCAACCGCCTGCTATAGAAGCACAGAAAAACGTCGAATTGTGGCAGCGCCTCAGGCTAACTCCAGTCTGCTGATCGTGGGTGAGGCTGGGGGCGGCAAAACCGCATTGAGTGAGTTTGTTGCTGAAGAACTTGAACTGTTGGGATTTACCGTTGTGACCGTCAAACCCTCGACTGCGAAACAAATGGTGGTGGCGATCGCCCTTCAACTAGGCGTAGATTCCGAATCCCTGGAAGGCAAGCAGCTCACAGCGATGCAACTGATGCAGGCGATCACAGACTACCTCCAAGACAACCTAGCATTCCTGATTTGCGACGATGCCCGTCGGCTTCAGGTGCAGGTTCGCTGCTGGCTGAAGCGTCTGCATGAAATGGTTTGCCCACGATTGCTACTGTGCCTCATCAACCTGAAAATCGCAGTGTCTCAGAGCTTGCTTTCAAGAAACAACGATCCTCCTTGGCAAAACCCACGACTTAGCAGTCATTTTAGGTCTGTTCATAATGACTTATAAAATCAATAATCGTTCTTTAAACCTCAACAGGATTTAGGATTTCGTAATATCCCTTTAACTTAAGCTTGATTTCAAAATCATTTTCCTTAGGAAGATCAAACTCAACATAATCACCTTGTTGAAGAGAAAAGTAATTATCTAAATGATTGAAATTTCCTTTTAAATCTGGGAAAATCTCTCTTTCTAGACTATTAGAACTCCTTGAATACATGAGAACACTTAAGTAAGTAAGATAAGTGATCTCAGGATCTCGCTCTTCAATTTTAATTTTCGTAATACCTGGAGGGATTGAATAGATTTCAAAATCATTCAAATTTTCAGCATCTCGACCATACAAAACAGTTCCTATCTCAACCCAGTACCCTTTCTCTTGATTGTATACAAGCAAATAAGGGCAGCTTCCATAAGCAAAGTACTGTGAAATATAAAATGCATCTAAATCTCTAGGTGGATCAATGAGTACTGTCTCAGTATCACATTCAATAGACGCAATATCTATGATTGAGCCAACTGCAAAGCGCCTAAGATTTTGAGGCATCAAAGTTTCCAGAGATTTGGTTTGACCAAGGAAATTTTCGTTTAATACAACAACATCATAAAGTGGATTTTCATTATTAAGATCTTCCGTTTCTGAATAGTTAGTATAGCGATTCAGTAAATTATCATTAAAGTCCTGAGATGGCATTGTTTTTGGTTGTCTGTAGATAAAGATCTTCTGACTTTCTTGTCCATCTAGATTTTTATTCTTACTTCTAGAAATTTGACTGGATGATGAGCGATTATGGATCTTAGTATCAAATCCAAATTCTGTTAGAAGCAATAAGTGCTGATTTGGCTTTAGATCTATATTTACATGTTCCGTTTTTATTTCAGAAACATCAAAAAGATTAGTGCGATTGTCTACATTTGTTAGTTGATATGGGTTTTGTTCAAGTATCTTAAAGTTAACACTTTTAATTTTAATTACTTTCTCTGAAGTGTTTTTGATTTCTATAAATCTTATATATGGAGCTGGTGCCATTCGAGATATAAGTCTTATCGACACACCACCACAGCCCCTTGGGTAATTTTCTGGTGTCTGAGTATATTGATATTGGTATAAGAAAAATCCTCGAACATCAGGATTATTGTTTAAGATTTTCTTGATCCACATATCACTAGTATGAGAGTAGCAGAAAAAATCTTCAAAACCCTCACGATTAATTGCAGAAAACTTAGGATATTGAAAAATATCTCCATTGTCCGAGTTATATTGATCAACAGTTATTGAAGTCCACTCCAGATCCTCTTGAGAATTCTGAAAAGGAACTAGTATTGGGGAAAATTCAAATTCTTGACATTCACTGGTATATTGAACAGTATCTTCAAAAAAGTCATTAGAATTTTGGTTAAATTCCTCTTGCCTCGATAGGTTTCTCATGTAGTCTGATCGACCTTTTTTAGTATGTCCAGAATTATGAACTGCATAGGAAAACTGAACTCCACTTAGTGGATGATACTTTTTGTGTATCAGGTTTAAATTTCCGCTCTCAATTATAAAGTTTTCAAGATTCTTGAAAACTACATTGTCTGTATTAATTATTGGTTGGCCTTCAATGCCAAGAATATCAGTCAACTCTTTTGGAATATATTTTTCGGAAAGTGCTAATACAGGATATGAGTTAAGTCCTGTTAAATGCCTGTATTCAATTGAAGATTTAGCTTGATAAGATCCTTTGAATTCTCCAGAATTTACATTATTAAACCCTTGAATACTCTGATTCTCTTCTATAAAATCTCCTATTACTTGGAGTGAAGGAAGTGTTTTCTTTTCTCCTAATGTGATTTTTTCATAAAGTGGTTGATGTGTAAGGTGTCGATATAACCTTTCATAATCGTCCTCTGTCTGAGGACGATAGCGTGTTGCACTCTGTAAAGGACGAGGAATGAATGAAACTTTTCCTTCACCCATTAAGATAGGGATAAATTTTTTATTCAGTGCTCCATTATTATAAAGGTGCTGCAAGGTGAGATGCCCCTCCCACCGAGCACCTAAACCAGTTCCTTCAGATTGTTTCCCCACAACGCGTTGGTGGTATTTATAGGTGCAAACAACTAGAACAAATTCCGATTCCTCAAATTGTCTTTCCATCCATAAAGGCCATCCTTCATCAGGACTAGTCACAAATTGGTCAATCATGCAATCAATGCCTTGGGAGCGAAGGCGTTGACATAAATTCATCACATTGCGTACATGCTCAATAGAATCGTGACTGTAGCTAATAAAGACTTTATTTTCTTCCATTTTAGAAAAATATTCTTGATTTTCATAAATTCTAGCTAAGATTAGGGCAAAATATTTCAAAGTAATCGTTGATAACCTAGAACCGAGCTGGGATAGTCACCCTTCATTACGATGCGCTGACGACTTATGCCTTAGAGTTTCGCTATCCCAAAGCTTCTACCAATCAGTTCCTTGCTGATCGCACCTCCACCAGAAAACCCCTAGAACACCAGCGTCAGACGATCCGCCTCAAGTTGGAACATCTAAATACGAGTGCTGGGACAGGCTCAAGTCAAGTCAGCTATGCGGTTGAACAGGCAAGAGTTTGTCAGGCTCAGGTGAAGGTAGAGCAGGCGAAGGAGGCGATCGTCCAGTTCAAAGCCAATTCGCCTTGGACGGATTATGCCTGGGCCAGTTTACCGCTCTACAAGGAATCAACGCAGGTTTCACAACTGGTCATCAAGGTTCAGGATGCTGAGGCTGAGTTGGAGCTGGCGGTGGCTCAGCTTCAGGCTGCTAGGGAGAATAAGCAGCAGAAGGCGGTTGGTCAGGATACTTCAGGGCAGCAGGCTTTGCTGATGGCTCAGTTGAGAGATGTTGAGGCAAGGTTGGATGGGGTGGGGGTGGTGCGATCGCCTTACGCTGGTGACATCCAGAAGATTAAGTGGATAAGCCAGGTTAACCAGGAACTCATGATTGAAGTCACTCTGGCGGTTCAACAGCCAAACAAAGCGCTTTGACAATTCAACAATGTAACGTGCTTGATTTAAAAATTGTGATATGCCTTCTATAGTTTGAGGTGCGCCACATCATACTCATCTAGAGAAGCTCTATGATTACTCTCCCTGGGATTGACATTCAGGACAAGATCTATGAGAGTTCCAATTCCTTGGTATATCGGGGCATCAGGGTACGCGATGGATTGGCGATCGTCATCAAACTGCTCAAGCAAGATTATCCTTCTCCCCAAGAATTAACCCGCTACAGACAGGAATATGAAATAACCCGTTCTCTCAACCTGGAAGGCGTAGTCAAGGCATACAGCCAGCAGGACTATCAGCGCACCCTTATTATCCTCTTTGAAGACTTTGGCGGCGAGTCTCTGGAACACTGGATGCGGCCGCATCCAGAGACCTTCTGCCCCATGCCCTCAACCACTTTCCTACAGCTTGCCCTCAACCTCACTGACATTCTGGGTAGAATTCATGCTGCTGGCGTGATTCACAAAGATATTAATCCCAGCAATATCGTCTTGAATTCCAATACTGGCGTTGTTAAGATTATTGACTTTGGGATTGCTACCCAGTTTAATCGCACCTATCCAACCTTCAAAAGTCCTCATGGATTAGAAGGTACGCTTGCTTACCTGTCTCCAGAGCAAACTGGACGGATGAATCGTTTGCTCGACTACCGCACTGATTTCTACTCGCTCGGTGTGACGTTCTATGAACTGCTTACCGGACAATTACCATTTCCCACAACAGATGTCTTAGAGCTAGTCCACTGTCACATTGCTAAACAGCCTACTCCACTGCATGAACTCAATGGATCGATTCCCAAAGCCATTTCAGATATTATTCTGAAACTGATGGCGAAGAACGCCGAGGATCGCTATCAAAGTACCTGGGGAATCAAATCAGATTTGGAACTGTGTGCTGGGCAATTAGCAGCAAGCGGTCAAATTAACTACATTCAACTGGGCCTGCAAGACGTTTCAGATCAGTTTCAAATTCCCCAGAAGCTGTATGGACGCGGAGCAGAGATCGCCGCATTATTGACGTCATTTGAGAGAGTAGCAGGGAGAAATGGCACGGAGACGGAGAGAAACGGAGACGCGAAGAGTGACAATATTCCGGTATCTGCTGAGATGATGTTAGTCTCTGGCTATTCTGGAGTGGGTAAATCGGCATTAGTACAAGAACTCTACAAACTGATTACAGCGAAGCGCGGCTACTTTATCTCTGGTAAGTTTGACCAATTTCAGCGCAATATTCCCTACAGCGCGATCGCCGATGCCTTACAAAAATTGGTACAACAACTGCTGGGTGAACCTGATGAGCAGTTGCAACAGTGGCGATCGCGCTTGCTCACAGCGTTGGGCAACAACGGTCAACTCATCGTTGATGTGATCCCAGAAGTTGAATTGATTGTGGGTAAACAACCGCCTGTACCGGACGTTGGCGCAACAGAAGCACAAAATCGTTTCAATCGGATCTTTCAGATTTTTGTGCGGGTCTTTTGCTCTAAGAACCGTCCGCTGGTGATCTTCTTAGATGATTTGCAGTGGATCGACTCCGCCACATTGAAGCTAATTGAATTGCTGTTGCTGGATGAACAGGCTCAATCGCTATTTTTGATTGGAGCCTATCGAGACAATGAAGTGAATTCAGCCCATCCACTGGCGCTATCGCTAGTGAACTTGCGCCAACAAGGGGTAGTGCTTCAGGAAATTGTTTTGGCATCCTTAACGCTAGAACCGTTGAGTCAGTTGCTTGCCGAAACGCTAAATCAGGGTATAGGCAGCGTTCGTTCCTTGGCTGAGTTAGTGCTGCGTAAAACCGAGGGTAATCCGTTCTTTATCAACGAATTTTTGCGAATGCTGTACAGCGAGAATCTGTTGACTTTTGATACGAAGCAGCGAAGCTGGCAGTGGAATATGACTCAAATCCAAGCCCAAAACATTACTGATAATGTAGTGGAGTTGATGCTAACCAAGCTAAAAAAACTACCAGAAAAGGCACAGCAAACGCTCCGATTAGCGGCTTGTGTTGGTGCTGAGTTTGATTTAGAGACGTTGGCGATCGTCTCTGAGAAATCTCCTCAAGCGGTTTTTTGGGATTTACTATCAGCGATCCAAAGTGATTTCATTCAGCCGCTCTCTGAACTAGACGAAGACCTGTTGGTTCAAGAGTATAAGTTCTTGCACGATCGCGTACAGCAAGCTGCCTATGCCTTAATTGAGGAGGAACAACTACAAGCTGTTCACTTGCAAATTGGTTATCTCTTGCTAGAAAGTAATGAGCCTGAAACCAGCTCAAACAAGATATTTGAGCTAGTCGATCACCTTAATCTAGGTCGTAACTTAGTCACTAATCAACAGAAGCGAGATGAAATAGCCAAGTTAAATTTGATTGCAGGACAGAAATCTAAAAAAACGTTGGCTCATAGTGCTGCACAGCAGTACTTAGCGATAGGAATAGAATTACTAGCTGCCGATAGCTGGCAGTTCCAATACTCTCTGACATTGGCATTGCATGAAGAAGTGACAGAAGCAGCATATCTATGTGGTAACATTCAACAAATGGAGCAATGGGCGATCGTAGTTCTAAAAAATGCAACTACTGTTCTAGATAAGATAAAAGTTTATGAAACTGAACTTCAAGCTTGTATGGTTCAAGGTAAACAAATAGAGGCAGTTAAAATTGGACTAAAAGCTTTGAAGTCTTTGGACATAGCTCTGCCAGAAACACCAACAGAAATGGATGTCCAAAGGCAGTTAAATAAAACAGGAGAATACTTTAAAGCTATAAATTTAGAAAATCTGCTGAAGTTACCATCAATGAGTGAGCCGGATAAGTTGGCTGCTATGAAAATCTTGTCAAACTTAGTTGGAGCAGCCTATCAATGTGCTCCTTTGCTATTGCCGCTGATTGTGATGAAGCAGATAGATTTATCTCTTCAATATGGAAATACGTCTTTTTCAACTTATGCTTATGCTACGTATGCCGGACTAATGCTGAATGGAATACTCCTGGATTTTGAAGGAGCTTACCAGTTTAACAAACTAGCGATGAGCTTGATTGAGCGACCAGATAATAAAAAATTTAAGGCTAAGACTATAAATATAGTTGCAGGACATCTTATGCACTGTAAAGAGCCTTTAAGACAAACCCTGACCTTGCTTTGGGAGGGATACGAAGTTGGGCTGGAAATTGGAGATGTGGAATTTAGTATGTATAATGCAGTTCTTGACGGTTTATACTCATACTTTTCGGGTTTAGAATTAGCAAAAATAGTATCAAAAATCGAGAGCTACAGTGAGTCTTTAACTAGGTTCAAACAAGAAAATCTTCTAACTTATTTACGTCGTTTGCAGCAAGTTATCATTAACTTAATGGAACAAGTTGAAACTTCAAATCTATTGCTTGGCGATCGTTATAATGAGAAATATTTTATACCAATTCATCTTGAAGCTAATGATAGAAGTCATCTTCTCTATGTGTATTTGGATAAACTGATTTTAAGTTATTTATTTGAAAATTATTTACAAGCTCTAGAAAATGCTTCTCAAACTGAACTTTATTTAGATGGAGCAATAGGAACTTTTGCAACGCCTGTATTCTACTTCTACAGCTCATTAGTTCAGATCCAGTCATGCCAGTCTGTTTCTTCCTTAGAGCGAGAGGATCTGCTGCTCAAAGTAAATAGCAATCAGGAGAAAATGCAGAGATGGGCACATTCCGCACCAACTAATTTTCAACACAAGTATGAATTGGTCGAAGCTGAGAAAGCGCGAGTCTTGGGTCAATGGTTTGAGGCAGAGGAATTATATGAACGAGCGATGCAAGGTGCTAGAGATAATGAGTATCTGCAAGAAGAGGCTTTAGCCTATGAGTTAGCTGCTAAACATTATCTGGTGCGAGGTCGGCAAAAGATCGCCCAAACCTACATGAAAGAAGCTCACTATTGCTATGAACGTTGGGGAGCAATGGCAAAAGTCAAGGATCTAGAAACTCGCTACCCACAGTTTTTCCCTCAATCGTCGGGGATGGCTGCCATGCCAATTCATACTACTGCTGGAACCATTTCCGATCGCTCAGGCATCGCTTTCGATTTAGCTACAGTGATGAAAGCAGCTCAGGCGATTTCGAGTGAAATTGAGCTGGAGCAGTTGCTTCGTTCCTTAATGCAGATCTTAATCGAGAATGCTGGCGCACAAACTGGATGTCTGATTTTAGAAAATTTAGGAGCATGGGCGATCGAAGCTGCTTATGAACTTAACGATCGTCAGAATGTCGGCGATCTGCGAGTACTGCAATCGATACCAATCGCAAATCGCTTACCCGAATCGATGATTCAGTATGTGATTCGTACTCATGAATCTGTCATCTTAAATGATGCTACTCGTGAAGGTAATTTTATTAATGAGCCATATATTCAACACCATAGAACACAATCTATCTTATGTTTGCCACTACTAAATCAAACTAAACTCGTCGGTATTTTGTATTTGGAAAATCAATTAGTAACTGGGGCTTTTACACCCGATCGATCGCAGGTTTTAAATCTCCTCTCCACTCAGGCAGCGATCGCGATCGAAAATGCCAAACTCTACTCGAAGCTACGCGAAAGCGAAAGCAAAATGACTCAATTTCTAGAAGCGATTCCGGTAGGAATTGGCATAGTGGATGCGACGGGTCGCCCTTACTACGCGAATCAACGCGCAATTCAGCTATTGGGTAAAGGGGTCGATCCTACCGTAGATCCGAATCAAATCACCCAGGCTTATCAATTTTATCTGACGGGAACGGGTCGAATCTATCCCACTGAAAAGCTGCCTATTATCATGGCATTGAGTGGCGAGCATACCAGGGCTGACGACATCGAAATTCGCCAGAATGATACCACCATTCCGATTGAGGCATGGGGCACTCCCATCTTTGACGAACGGGGCAAGGTGACATATGCGATCGCTGCTTTTCAAGACATCACCGAGCGCAAACAAACAGAACACCTTTTAGCCAATTACAATCGCACCCTAGAGCAACAGGTGGTAGAACGAACGGCGGCACTACAGAAAAGTGAAGCCACACTGCGCGATCGAGAACAGCAATTACGACTGATTGCTGACGCTCTACCAGCTCTGATTGCCTATGTAGATGTCAATCGATGCTATCAATTTATCAACCGCACCTATGAGGTTTGGTTTAGTCGTAGTTGTGATGATATTTTGGGTAATTCTGTTCGAGAACTTCTGGGTGAAGCAGTTTATCAAAAGATTGAGCCGTTTATCGATCGAGTGTTTGCAGGGCAAACTGTAACTATGGAAGCAGAAATTCCCTTTGAACTTGGTAAAAGATCCATCAGTTCTACCTTAATTCCCGATTTAGATCGCCACGATCGAGTCAGAGGATTCTACAGTTTAATCACAGATATTAGCGATCGCAAACTCGCTGAAGCCGCCTCAATTTTGGAAGAGCGCAACCGCATGGCACGGGAAATTCACGATACGCTCGCCCAATCTTTCACAGGTATTCTGCTCCAAAACGGAGCCGCAATGCAAATATTAGCAGACGATTTGGAGGCAACCCAGGCACACCTGGAAACCATCGATGAATTGGCACGCAGCGGACTGGCTGAGGCGCGGCGATCTGTGAAGGCACTTCGTCCCCAGCTATTGGAAGAAGGCAATTTACATAGTGCCCTGCACCGCCTCATAACTCAAATGAGAGCCACCGCCGATACTAGTCTAGTTTATGAAATTAAAGGCATAGCCTATCCATTGCCAGCCGAGGTTGAAAATAATTTACTCCGAATCGGACAAGAAGCATTAACCAATGCCATTAAACATGCCAATGCTGGCGAAATTCGGGTTGAATTAGCATATGAAAATTCACAATGTAGCTTACAGATTAAAGATGATGGCAAAGGCTTTGGTGTTGGGAGTATCCCCTCTGTGGGCGGCTTTGGATTGCTAGGAATCAGCGAACGGGCAGAACGCATTGGCGCACAACTGACGATTCACAGCCAACCGGGGCAAGGAACAGAAATTACGATCGTTGTAAATAGAGCGGGAGCATCATGATGAGCCAATTCACGACAATTCGGGTGTTGATTGCTGACGATGTTGCCATTGTCAGGCAGGGATTGGCAACGATCGTCGATCGAGATCCAGAAATGGCGGCGATCGCTCAAGCAGAGGATGGGCAACAGGCGATCGCGCTATTTCGAGAATGTCAACCCGATGTGACGCTTATGGATTTACGAATGCCCCAGATGAGTGGTGTTGAAGCGATCTTGGCGATTTGTGCTGAATTTAAACAGGCTCGGATTATGGTGCTCACCACCTACGATGGCGATGAGGATATCTATCGCGGATTGCAAGCAGGTGCTCAAGGTTATCTACTCAAAGACGCTAAACCCCACGAGCTGCTGAATGCGATTCGCATGATTCATAGCGGACAGAAGTACGTACCGCCAGAAGTAGGCGCGAAACTGGTACAGCGAATGAATAATCCAGAACTAAGCGAACGAGAGCTAGATGTACTGCGGTTGGTGGCGCAGGGGATGAATAATTTAGGCATTGCTGCTGCTTTGAATATCGGTGAAAGCACTGTCAAATCTCACGTCAATCGAATTTTAAGTAAGTTAGGTGTGAACGATCGAACTCAAGCCGTGATTGTTGCCATTAAACGCGGAATTGTCTATCTATAGTTGGAGTTCAAATTCCAACTATAGTTGGAGTCAACCTTCCATTTTGAGATGGATTAATTTATAGATCGTTCTATCGGGTAAAAATGTCAACTCTAAGTGGACGACAAATGACGATCAATTGCTTATATTGGATTCATACAAACATTAGCAACAAATGAGTCGCCAGATTCTATTTTACTCGATCCGAATCACCCCAAGATGAGCTACGATCACGATCTCAAATCGCTATTCGTCCCACCTTCCAACCAGGATCGCCTGCAAGGTATATTAAATGCTTCCGTGGTTTTGGTGATGTATGGAGACTATGAATGTTCTCAAAGTGCGGATGTTTATCGACTCATTAAAGTTATTCAACAACAGCTTAATGCTAATTTTGGAGAGAATTATTTATGCTTTATCTTCCGTCATTTTCCACAGATTCAGATCCACCCTCACGCCCTACATGCGGCGGAAGCATCTGAAGCAGCAGCGGCTCAAGATCGGTTTTGGCAGATGCACGACATGCTGTTTACCCATTCACAAGTATTGGGCAATGGCTATTTAGTGGAGTATGCCAATAATTTAGGACTTGATATTTCCCGATTTTTGCACAATCTGTCCAAGCAAGTGCATGTCGATGCGATCGACAAAGATATCGAAAGTGGTTTGCAAAGTGGCGTAACAACTGCTCCAGCACTATTTATTAATGGCATCCGCTATCACGATCGCTGGAACATCGATCGGTTGATGGCAGCCATTGTCACCCTAAGTCATTAAGCTGATTGCTCTCCGTCCCCAATTAACGAAGAAACTCTAAGCGATTGATCGCTTCGCGTCGGGATTGTTCGCTAAATCGACTCGATTCTCGCAAGCGAGAGGCTACGCCAACGGTTCAGTAAAAATGGAGAGGTGTTAACAGTGGAAGTTTTTACGTGGAAAAAAGTTCGTAGACGGCTGCTGTTGCTACCCGCATTCAGCATTTTAGTTGGTGTTTTGATGCGTTCGGAAGTAGTCATTCCAACGAAGTTATCCCAAAGATCTAACTCTAAGCCTTCGATCGTGCTCGTTCATGGTGCCTTTGCTGATGCGACATCATGGCAACACGTTATTCCACTGTTGGAACGGGATGGCTATAACGTCTCTGCCGTGCAGATTCCGCTCTTGTCGCTTGCTGACGATATTATAACGACTAAGCGAATGATTGATGCTCAGAAGGGTTCTGTCGTGGTGGTTGGACATTCCTATGGTGGAAATGTGATTACGGGTGCGGCGGCTGGCAATTTGAGGGTGAAGGCGTTGGTTTATGTCAATGCTTTCGCACCAGATGTAGGTGAAAAGACGAGCGATTTGAATGGCAGATATGCAGCAGCTCCACTTAGCAAGGCAATTGTATCCGATCCGGCCAACTTTCTCTATATTGATCGGCAGAAGTTTCACAATCTTTTTGCCCAGGACGTATCGGAGACTGAGGCGCGGGTGATGGCAGCAACACAAAAGCTGATCGCTAGCGCAGCTTTTGACCAATCAGTGAATGCCATCGTCTGGAAGACAATTCCTTCCTGGTACCTCGTGACTCGAAACGATCGAGCCATCAACCCTAAGCTTCAACGATTTATGGCTCAACGAATTGGTGCTAAGACAACTGAAGTCAACTCCAGTCATGTTCCTTTTATATCTCATCCAAAAGAGGTAACAAAACTGATCGAAGCGGCTGCAACTGCCACTGTCAAGAAGTCCTAGCGGGAAATTATATCGATGACGTTGAGTCATCTCGATCTGCCATTCCGATACTTACAAACCTTACTGACTCCAGAAGAGCCGATTATGCCAGCTCAAAAGACACGCAACATTACTAAAATTGATCGCAGTCAGCCCTTGTTACATCAGCATGGACATGAAATTCAGCAGTATGGCAGACTGCGAGATCTGCCGATCTCGCTCAGCCCCGATCCCCGCGCCGAAAGCTGTACGTTAGTCAACCAAATTTTGGCAGATACCAGCATGTTCAAGATCTTTTGTTAACAGGAGCAAAGTCAAATTGCAGAAGGAAGCCTTGAAAAACAGTGAGAAGCAACTGTTGAAGCAATCTGAAACGATCCTTGAAGGAGATGAACTCATGAACACTATCATCTACACCAATGCTCAATTGCGGAGTATTCTCAATGGATTAGGCTATACAACTGTCGATGAAACGGTCGATACTATCTTTCCGCTATCGATAGACAATCGTCCTTTAACGAATCCATCTTTTGTGCGAGCGATCAAGAAATTTCAAATCGACCACCAGCTTGAGGTGAGTGGAATTATCGATCCAGCCACACTCTCAGCAACCCAAACTATGATGCAAACTTTTATTAGCAACCTAAATCGGGCGAATCCTTACGCTAAACTCGATAATCCTATGTATGATGCAGCTACGATTGCTGCCGTCAAGCTCGTTCAACTGCGACTTCCAAATGACGGCATTGCGTCTTCTTACTTCCAGTACGAACTGGCTAAACCGCAGAATGTAGGAATCGTCTCCTACCCAGTACCAAGTCCCGCCCACACCATTTTTTTGGGCCAAGGCGATAACGAATGGTAAGCATTCATCAAAGTCACATTTGCAGTTTTGAAGTGTTCGATTCACTGGACAAGATGTTATGAATAACTATGATTACATTGTAATTGGCGCGGGTTCGGCAGGTTGCGTCGTTGCCAATCGTCTGACCGAAGATCCTGACACGACCGTACTATTACTCGAAGCGGGCAATCCAGATACAAAACCAGAGATTCAAATTCCGGCGCAATGTATCAGCTTACTAGGTTCTGAAGTAGATTGGAGCTATTTTTCCGAACCAGAACCAGGTCTAAATAACCGCAAGATGTTTTGTTCTCGTGGCAAAGTCTTGGGTGGCAGCAGTTCGATTAATTTCATGATGTATGTCCGAGGCAATCCTCACGATTATGACCATTGGCAGGACTTGGGGAATCCTGGCTGGAGCTATCAGGATATGTTGCCATACTTCAAGAAATCCGAGCACCAGCAACGCGGAGCTGACCCGTACCACGGAGTTGATGGCGAGTTGAGCGTTACCGATATCATATCTCCAGCGGTAGTATCGCAGCGGTTTATCGATGCTTGTGGATCGATGGGATTTGACTACAATCCCGATCTAAACGGTACACAGCAGACAGGGGCGGGGTTCTATCAATTAACAGTCAAAGATGGCAAACGGCACAGTGCCGCTGCTGCTTTCTTGGTACCTATTCTCCAGCGTCCTAATTTGACCGTGACTACAGGTGCATTGGTGACTCGGTTGCTGTTTGAGGGCAACCGTGCCGTTGGAGTGGAATATCTGCACGAGGGTGTGCTGCATCAAGTCCGAGTTAACAAAGAAGTGGTGTTAAGTGCGGGTGCGTTTGATTCACCCAAACTGCTTCTCCTGTCAGGGATTGGGGATGCAGAATACCTGCGATCAATGGGAATTGCTGTCGTGGCAAATTTGCCAGGTGTCGGTCAAAATCTCCAAGACCACCTGCTCGTTACGGTAGTTCGCGCCAGTACTCAAGATATGCACCCAGCGATAACGAGTAATGGGATTGAAGCCGGATTATTTGCACACAGTGATGGGAATCGCGATGTGGCACCAGACTTACAGTTCTTTGCTGGCCCCATTATGTTCGCGCCCCCTGGCTATCCCCTTTCTGATTCGGGATTCACGGGTGCCGTCTCTTTAACTCGGCTTCAAAACGTTGGCAGTGTCAGTTTAAAGTCGCTCGATCCCCAAGATCCACCAATACTGCGGATGAACTATCTTCAAAGTCAAGCTGATGTGCAAAAGCTGGTCGAGGGCATTAAACTCATCCGTCAATTGTTCGAGCACAGTGCTTTTGATGAATTTCGCGGTGAGGAAATCGCCCCAGGTGCCAACGTAACTAGCGATGAAGCGATCGGAGCCTACGTCCGCGATGGTTGTAGCACTGTGTGGCATCCGGTCGGCACTTGCAAAATGGGCATCGACCGCATGGCAGTGGTAGACCCCGAACTGCGGGTACATGGGATTGAGGGATTGCGCGTTGTGGATGCCTCGATCATGCCAGCAATTACTACCGGAAATACCAATGCACCGACGATCGCGATCGGCGAAAAAGCCGCCGATTTAATTAAAGCGGAGCGTACCTCACAAAGCACTGCCAATAAATTTAATGTTCCAGTTCAATTGCATCTCTAGCGAAATTCAGCTCTCGTTGCGATTTTCGAGAAATGGTGGGAACTGACTCACAGAGACGATTATTTCCAGAGTTCATCACACCCTCTATGTTGCTTGAAAACTGGTCTATCACTTAAAAGGAAAACTCAAAACTATGAATTTACAAACAGCTCAGACCACTACTGCTGACGAGTCGGCAATCCGTGATTTCCATCGCCAGATGATTGATGCTTGGAATCGAGGTAGCGGCGAAGGTTTCGCTGCCCCGTTCAGTGAAACTGCCGATTTCATCACGTTCGAGGGCACGCATCTCAAGGGTCGAAAAGAAATCGCTGCATTTCATCAGCAAGCGTTCGACACGGTTATCAAAGGAACGCGCCTAGAGGGTGAGGTGAATTTTCTCCGCTTCGTGAACTCGCAACTCGCGCTCATGCTCGTAGAGATCCGGGTAATACTGCCCGGACAAACCGAAACTTCACTGTCACGAGATTCGCTGCCGCTATACGTCGTAACGAAACGCGACGAGGGTTGGCAGATCGAAGGGTTGCTCAATACTCGGAAGTTAACGCTAGAGCGTCAATTCTTCTTAGACGACTTTGACTCACTGAGCGCAGAGGCTCAACGTCAAGTGACCGACATCGTTGCAGATCTCAAGCAGCATCATCAAGCAGGCTGATATTCGCGGATTTATTCAAGTTAACGATCTTCTGGAGACGATCGGATCGGGGATTTGGGAGTAATGTGCAAAACTTGGTAGCTCAAAATGAAACTTATCTCTGTCAATGTCGGATTGCCGCGTGAAGTGACCTGGAAAGGGAAAACAGTTAGCACTGGGATTTTCAAACAGCCAGTCAGCGAACGGGTGATGGTGCGATCGCTCAACTTAGACGGTGATGGACAGGCTGACCTGACCGTTCATGGAGGATTAGAGAAAGCCGTCTATGTCTATCCGTTTGAACATTACGATTACTGGCGCAGCGAATTGCCAGATACAGAGTTGACTCTGGGCAACTTTGGCGAAAATTTCACGACCACTGGGCTAAAAGAAGATGAATTGAACATTGGCGATCGCTTTCAGATTGGCACCGTCAAACTAATGGTGACGCAGCCTCGCCTACCTTGCTACAAACTGGGGATTCGGTTTGGGCGATCAGATATGGTGAAGCGCTTTCTCGCCAGTCGTCGCACCGGCTTTTACTTTTCCGTTTTGCAAGAGGGCGAAGTCGGAACTGGAGACACTCTGGAGCTAGTGAGCCGGGATGAGAACAAGATCACAGTTGCCGATATTACTCAACTGTATACCCGTGAGCAGAACAATCCAGAACTGCTTCACCGTGCGGCTCAACTAGAAGCATTACCCGAAAGTTGGCGCGACTATTTCCAGGAGCAAAGCCGTCGTCAGAGTCTGAAATAATTTAACCCACTGTAATCGATGGACATAACCATGGACACCATCAATTTATTTTCAGATCCTATCAGTGCACTCGTCCACGCTCTTTGGATGGCGTTCACAATGTTCTGGGAGATCTTATGGGCGTTAATTTTAGGCTTTACCCTATCTGCCATTATTCAGGCAGTGGTGTCAAAGGCTGAAATGGGACGGCTGATGCCAGATGATTCGGCTAGTTCAATTGTAAGAGCCTGTGCTTTGGGTGCTGCCTCATCATCCTGCTCCTACGCCGCAGTGGCGATCGCGCGTTCGATCGTCCGTAAAGGCGGCAACTTTACCGCTGCGATGGTGTTCCAGTTTGCCTCAACGAATTTGGTGATTGAGCTTGGCATCTTGCTGGCAATTCTGATGGGCTGGCAGTTCACCTTGGCTGAGTTTATCGGCGGGTTCCTGATGATTGGGATCTTAGTGCCGCTGTTTCGTGTTTTTTTGAAACCGAAGCTGGTGCAGAAAGCATTGCAGCAAGCAGACCGGGGGTTGCAAGGCAGAATGGAAGGTCACGCTGAGATGGATATGTCCGTGACAGAAGGTTCTCTCTGGCAGCGAATCTTCTCTCGCCAAGGGTTCACCTCCATCAGCCACTATTTTGTGATGGATTGGGCATCGGTATGGCAGGATATTGTACTCGGATTACTGATTGCTGGGGCATTAGATGTCTGGGTACCGAAAGATGTTTGGAAGGTTTTTTTCCTATCCAATCATCCCTTTTGGGCAGCGATTTGGGGTCCGATTGTGGGTCCTGTTGTAGCAATCCTGTCGTTTGTTTGTTCGGTAGGCAATGTGCCCTTAGCAGCCGTGCTGTGGAACGGTGGAATTAGCTTTGGTGGCGTGGTAGCTTTCATCTTTGCCGATCTGATTGTGCTGCCTATTCTCGCCATCTACCGCAAATACTACAGGCTGAAGATGAGCGTGTTTTTATTCGCAACATTCTATGCATCAATGGCAGGAGCTGCACTCATCATCGAACTGCTGTTTCAAGCGCTGCACCTGATTCCAATAGAACGAAATGCACAAGTGTTAGAGGCTGGCATTCAATTCAACTACACCACAGTCCTGAACATTCTATTTCTAATCGTGACGGCGATTCTATTACAGCGCTTTCTTAAGACTGGTGGACCGGATATGCTGCGAATGATGAATCACCCTGAACACACGATGGCTCATGCTCATCACCACAACCATTATCAGATATGAGGGCTTGAACAAACAGCTTCACCTGTTCGTGTTTCGGCTCAACAACTAATCATTGACTTACAGTTCGTATCTATCGCTCAAACGCAGTCTTATTGAGTGAAGGTTTGACTTGGTGTAAAACAGCGCAACTTTACTTTCACAACTGAACAAGGAGTAAATTCATGACCACATTTCGCACAGTTTTGATCGATGGTTTAGATATCTTCTACCGTGAAGCTGGCTCTCGCAGCAATCCCACGATTCTGCTGCTGCACGGCTTCCCAACCTCCTCTCATATGTTCCGCAATTTGATGACTGCGCTTGGCGATCGCTTCCATTTGGTTGCACCCGACTACCCAGGCTACGGCAACAGTTCGATGCCAACTGTGAATGAGTTTGACTACACGTTTGATCATCTGGCTGAGGTGATCGAGAAATTTATTACCGCAATCAATCTCAAGCAATATAGCCTTTATGTGATGGATTATGGTGCTCCGGTTGGCTATCGGATTGCGGCTAAATACCCAGAGCGAGTACATAGTCTGATTGTGCAAAATGGCAATGCTTACGAGGAAGGACTGCGCGAATTCTGGGAACCGATTAAGGCATATTGGCAACAGCGATCGCCTGAGAATGCGGAAAAGCTCAAACACCTTTTCACTCTGGAGGCAACGAAATGGCAATATACCAACGGCGTTCGCAATCTGGAAGCGATCAGCCCCGATACTTGGACAGTGGATCAACATTTCCTTGATCGTCCTGGAAATGAAGAGATTCAACTGGCGCTGTTTTATAGCTATGGTAGTAATCCACCGCTCTATCCACAATGGCAAGAGTACTTCCGTCAGCATCAACCACCAACCCTAATTGTGTGGGGTAAGAACGACTATATCTTTCCTGCCGAAGGTGCTTATCCCTACCAGCGCGACCTGAAAGATGTTGAGTTCCATCTACTCGATACCGGACATTTTGCACTAGAAGAAGAGGGTGACGCGATCGCAAATTATATCGATCAATTTCTCACATCACGGCTGCAACCCGTTCCTGACTAGTTAACGCAAGGCTTGGTCACTGATTGAACAACAGTTGGACGCAATAAGTACACATCCCCGCAAGAGGCAACGATGACAACTCAAAATGTAACTATTCCAGCCTTGTCTGGAGGCAGTTTTAGCGCCTATTTAGCAGTACCCAGTACTCATCCTAGTGCAGCGATTGTGTTGATTCAGGAAATTCTTGGGGTCAATCAAAATATGCGCCAGACGGCTGATGATTATGCCAAAGAAGGCTATTTGGTGCTCGTGCCAGATTTGTATTGGCGGCTAGAATCGGGTGTGCAGCTTGATTCCGAAATTAAGGAGCAGTGGACTAAAGGCTTTGAGCTACTCCAAGCGTTTGATGTGGATAGTGGCGTAGAAGATTTGAAGGCAACTCTGTTTTTTCTGCGGCAGTATCCCAGCAGCACAGGCAAGGTCGGCAGTCTGGGCTTTTGTTTGGGTGGCAAGCTGGCATATTTCATGGCAATACGCAGCGATGCGGATGCCAACGTGAGTTATTACGGTGTTGACATTGAAAAGAATTTAGCAGAGGCGACAAAGATTCAGAAACCGCTGCTATTGCACATGGGTGGAAATGACGAGTATGTGTCGCCAAGTGCTCAAGCGACCATTCAGCAAGGATTAAAGAACAACCCCCTGGTAAACATTTATCGTTATGAAGGAGTGAGCCACGGCTTTAGTCGCGCGGGCAGTTCCGCTTATCGCCAGGCGGCCTCAGAATTAGCACGCGAACGCACGTTGGCGTTTTTGAAACAGCATTTAGGCAGTGGTGTCATACAAGGAGCAATTGCATGACCAGCTATCGCACAGTCTCAGTCAATGGTTTAGATATTTTTTATCGTGAAGCGGGTTCCTGTGATCATCCAACAATTTTGCTGCTGCACGGCTACCCAACGTCATCTCATATGTTCCGCAATTTAATTCCTGTGCTTGCTGATAAATTCCATCTGGTTGCACCTGACTATCCCGGTTTTGGCTATAGTTCCATGCCTACGGTAGATGAATTTGATTACACCTTTGATCATCTCACCGAAGTAGTTGCAGGTTTTATCGATGCGATTGGATTGCAACGTTACAGTCTTTATCTGATGGATTATGGCGCTCCCATTGGCTATCGCCTTGCTACGCAGTATCCAGAGCGGGTTGAGTCGCTGATTGTGCAAAATGGCAATGCCTACGAGGAAGGGTTAGGTAATTTCTGGCAACCAATGCGAGCGTTTTGGCAAAACAAGACACCTGAGAATGCCGAGCGGGTGCGTCAGGCTCTGGCTATCAAGGGCGCAAAATGGCATTACACCACTGGAGCTAGAAACTTAGAGTCCCTCAGTCCCGACACCTGGACTTTGGATGAAGCCCTCCTTGGTCGCCCTGGAAACTCGGAAATTCAACTGGCATTGAAGTACGACTATCAATCCAATGTGTTGCTGTATCCACAATGGCAAGCCTACCTGCGTCAGTATCAACCACCGACGCTAGTTGTGTGGGGCAAAAACGACCAGGGCTTTTTAGTCGAAGGAGCCGATGCCTACAAGCGGGACTTGCAGAACCTTGAGTTTCATTTGTTGGATACCGGACACTTCGCTCTGGAGGAAGAGGTCGAGGTGATCGCAGACCATATCCGTCACTTTATGTCCACTCAGGTTGTAAAGGAGGACACCATGCTAGCTACTGGCAAGAAATGATTTTAACTAGAAAGCGATGTTGCTAGAAAGTGATTGTTATTTCACAATCATCGCTCATCAATTCACACTGTCAAGTTAATTTGCTTAACAGTGTTACTTCAACAGATTGTTTACTATCCATCAAAAGGAGAACGTCATGGTTGCTCAAGTAAATTTACCAGCAGTAAAACTTTTGGAAGTTGCAGACGATCCACGTCTTTCCAGGGAAACAAAGGAATTTCTAAAGGGGCTAAACTCGGCGGGTGTGGCTTTAGAGACATTAACTCCACCTGAAGCGCGTCAAGTACTTGTAGATGCACAAGCTTCCGTTCCAGTAGACCTTTCAGGTATTGACGAATCTGAGAAGACAATTACCGCTGACGGTTATTCGATTACGCTCAATATCGTGCGACCTGAAGGGGTCAAGGGCAAATTGCCCGTATTCATCTTTATTCATGGCGGCGGTTGGGTGCTAGGTGATTACCCAACGCATAAACGCATGGTTCGCGATCTTGTCGTGCTTTCGGGTTTTGCGGGTGTCTTTGTCAACTACACGCGCACGCCAGATGCTCAGTATCCTCAGGCAATTAATGAAATTTATGCTGCAACAAAATGGGTTGCCGAGCATGGTGAGGAGATTGGAGTTGATGGCAAAAACTTGGCAGTGGTTGGCAACAGCGTTGGCGGTAACATGACGGCTGTTACTACATTAAAGGCAAAAGAAAAAGGAGGGCCGCACATCAAGCTACAAATCATGATGTGGCCGATCGTAGATGCCGATTTTGAAACAAATTCTTACCACCAATTTGGTGACAAGCGTTTTCTGACCGTACCGACAATGAAGTGGATGTATGACATGTACATCGCTGACCCAGAAAAGCGCAAAGACATCTATGCCTCTCCCCTACAGGCTACGGTCGAACAACTAAAAGGCTTACCTCCAGCGCTCATTGTGGTTGCAGAGAGCGATATTTTGCATGACGAAGGTACAGCCTATGGGCGCAAGCTCAATGAAGCCGGAGTAGACGTGACGCTTGTGCAGTACGACGGCATGATTCATGACTTCGGACTACTGAATGGTTTAGCCGAGCTTCCGGCGGTTCGTTCTCTTTTTGTCCAAGCCGCCGCTGAACTGAAGAAACATCTGCGTTAATCCCAATACTTACAAATCTTACTGACTCCAGGAGAGCCGATTATGCCAACTCAAAAGACAAGCAACATCGCTGAAGTCGATCGCAGTCAGCCTTTGCTGCATCAGCATGGAGATGAAATTCAGCAGTACGGCACTTTACGCAATTTGCCGATCGCCCTCAACCCCAGTGCCCGCAGCGAAAGTTGTGTTTTAGTCAATCAAATCCTGGCAGATACCATCATTCTCTATCACCTCTACAAAAAACATCACTGGTTGATGCGTGGTCACACGTTTTATCAACTGCATTTGTTACTCGACAAACACGCCAGTGAGCAGATTGAGTTGATTGACGCATTGGGCGAACGAGTGCAAACACTGGGAGGTGTGGCGATCGCTGACCCACGCCATGTGGCAGAAGTCACCAAAATTCAGCGTCCTCCCAATGGCGTTGAAGAAGTACCCGTGATGCTGTCGCGCTTGCTGGAAGCCCACGAGTTGATTATTGGGGAGCTGAGGGTGGCGATCGACAAAACAGCGGCGAATCAAGATAGCGGCACAAATGATTTATTGGTAAGCCAATCGTTACGAACGAATGAGACGCAAGTTTGGTTTCTAGCAGAACATTTGGTAGATACACCGCTGGTACACAGCTAGTTTCAATCATTCAAGATCTTTTATTAACAGGAGTAAACTCATGACACAATCTCTCTGGTTACTTGGCACTCGCGTCCGCATTGTTGCCGATCACACGACAACTGGTGGTCGATACGATTTGGTTGAGGGCTATTTCTCTCCGGGCATGCAAACCCCTCTTCATCGTCATACGCGATACTCCGAAGAGCTTTACGTGGTAGAAGGAGAGTTTACGGTTTGGGCGGGTGAACACAAAGCTGTGCTCACTGCTGGAGAAAGCTTTTACATCGCTCCTGGCACACCTCACACCATTGGGGTGTTCAGCGATCACCCCGCCCGTGGGTTGGTCGTTGCGTCACCTAGCAGTTTTGCTCGATTGATTGCCGCAGTCGGCACGGTGGATGAGGCAGATACCCCAGACGTGGCGCTGTTTGAGCGTCTTTCTGCCGAGATTGGCGATGAATTTCTGGGTCCTCCCGGAACGCTGCCTACCTGATGCTATGAGAATGTAGTAATCCTCCCGAAACAGTGAACAGAACCAGCACAGGAGGTTTTTATGACTCACTATGACTACGTTGTGATTGGTGCAGGGTCAGCAGGCTGCGTGGTCGCCAATCGTTTGACCGAAGACAGCGACACGACCGTGTTACTGCTTGAAGCAGGCAACCCGGATACGAAACCGGAGATTTTCATTCCGTCAGAATTTATGAGTTTACTTGGCTCCGAGGTGGACTGGGCATATTTCTCTGAACCAGAACCCTACCTTAACAATCGCAAAATGTTTTGTCCTCGTGGCAAAGTCCTAGGGGGTAGCAGTTCGATTAATTTCATGATGTATATCCGAGGTAATCATCACGATTACGATCGCTGGCATTCATTGGGAAATCCTGATTGGAGTTACAAGGATGTCTTGCCATATTTCAAGAAATCGGAGTACCAACAACGCGGTGCCTCTGACTACCACGGGATAGATGGCGAGTTAAGCGTCACTGATATCAAGCCTTCTGCCGCGATATCTCAATGCTTTGTCGATGCCTGTGTGGCAATGGGATACGAATATAATCCTGATTTCAACGGTACACAGCAGGAAGGAGCGGGATCCTATCAGTTGACGGTCAAGGATGGGAAACGGCACAGCACTGCGGCTGCCTTCCTCCTACCCATTCTCCATCGTCCCAATTTGATAACGATGACTGGGGCATTAGTGACTTGGTTGCTATTTGAAGGAACCCGCGCCGTTGGGGTGGAATATATGCAGGAGGGAACGCTCCATCAGGTTAGAGTCAATCGGGAAGTAATTTTAAGCGCAGGCGCGTTTGATTCACCGAAGCTGCTACTGCTATCTGGCATTGGTGATGCAGACTATCTGCAAGGATTAGGGATTTCGGTTGTCGTTGATTTGCCGGGTGTCGGTCAAAATCTGCAAGACCACCTTCTCGTTCCAGTAGTATACGAGGCAACTCAGGAAGTTCACCCTGCCATTACCAGTACTGGGATCGAAGCCGGATTGTTTTTGCACAGCGAGGGCGATCGGGAGACTGCCCCCGATTTACAATTCTTCTTTGGTCCCATTCAGTTCTTACCGTCTGGCTATCCCCGCTCTGATTCTGGATTCACGGGTGCAGTCTCTTTGACTCGTTTCGAGAACATTGGCAGTGTCAGGTTGCGTTCCCTAGACCCCAAAGATGCACCGATGTTTCGGATGAACTATCTGCAAAGTGAAGCCGATGTGCAGAAGTTGGTGGCGGCGCTTAAATTAATGCGCCAGTTGCTTCATGCCAGCGTCTTGGATGAGTTTCGCGGTAAGGAAATCGCTCCGGGTGCTGATATTCGGAGTGATGCAGCCCTAGAAGCTTATATTCGGGAAACTTGCAGTACGGTCTATCATCCAGTCGGCACCTGCAAAATGGGCACTGACTCAATGGCGGTAGTAGACCCGGAACTACGAGTGCATGGGGTTAAGGGGTTGAGGGTTGTGGATGCTTCGATCATGCCAACCATCACCACCGGAAATACGAACGCACCCACCATCATGATTGGCGAAAAGGCGGCAGATTTTATTAAAGCCAGTCGCGCTCAACAAGGGATCCTCTCTAAAGACAGCTTCAAAGCACTAATTTAGGAAACGTCTTCGCAGCCCAACAATATAAACGAACATACAGGAGATAATGACATGAACATGCTCACCCGCAGGAGCGGTATCCATCTGCTTTTGATCGCCGCACTTTCCCTAGGAGTCATCCTGATCACTTCCCTGGGAGCCATCCTGAACCCTGCCAGCGCGCAAGACAACAAACCCACCGTCGTTCTTGTCCACGGCGCGTTCGCCGAGTCTTCCAGTTGGAACAGCGTATTAACCAAGCTGATCGAGAAAGGGTATCCGACGGTTGCTGTAGCTAATCCCTTGCGCGGAGTCAAGAGCGATGCAGACTATGTAGCCAGCGTCCTCAAGGGCACCAAGGGGCCTATCGTGTTGGTCGGGCACTCCTACGGCGGCTCGGTGATCACCAATGCGGTCAATGACAACCAGAACGTGAAAGCACTGGTCTACGTTGCTGGTTTTGCTCCCGATACGGGTGAGACTGCCGCCGACCTCTCAGGTCGTTACCCAGGCAGCACGCTCAGTCCGACGCTTGCGCCACCGATCGCCCTGCCCGACGGCGGCAAGGATCTCTACATCCAGCAGTCCAAGTTTCACGCGCAGTTTGCTGCGGATGTGTCTATCACAGATGCGAAGCTGATGGCTAGCACCCAGCGACCGATCACGGAAGCCGCACTTAACGAGGCTTCCGGCGGGTCTGCATGGAAGTCTACCCCATCCTGGTTCATCTATGGCGATCGCGACTTGAATATTCCAGCGGCGGTACATGCTTTCATGGCAAAGCGCGCCAACTCAAAGGAGACGATCGTCGTGCAGGGTGCATCTCATGTGGTGATGATTTCCCATCCAGATGCCGTTGCCAAGCTCATCGAACACGCCGCGACCACAAAATAGAGAAGCATCAACATCATGAATAAACTAGAAGGGAAAATCGCGCTTGTCACGGGTGGCACTAGCGGTATCGGTCTCGCCACTGCCAAGCGTTTCGTTTCTGAAGGTGCGTCTGTCTTCATCACGGGTCGCCGCCAGACTGAACTAGATGCTGCTGTGAAAGCGATCGGTAAAAACGTCACGGGGGTTCAGAGCGATGTCTCCAAACTGGCAGACCTCGATCATCTTTTTGCCACGATCAAGCAAGAGCAAGGACACCTCGACGTGGTCTTTGCCAACGCGGGCGGTGGAGAAATCGCCCCACTCGGATCGATCACCGAAGAACACTTTGACAAAACGTTCAATACGAACGTCAAAGGGTTGCTGTTCACAGTACAGAAGGCACTGCCGCTGTTGCCAGAAGGCGCTTCCATTATTCTGAACGCCTCAACTGCTTCTACCGTGGGTACCCCAGCTTTCAGTGTTTATAGCGCCACCAAAGCCGCCGTGCGATCGTTTGCCCGCAATTGGACACTCGACCTCAAAGAGCGCCAGATCCGGGTGAACGCTATTAGTCCTGGCGTGGTTCCAACTCCTGGATACGATCACCTGGGGCTGAGCGATGAGCAATTGCAGGAATTTGTAACCAGCCAAGCTAACACGATCCCGCTGGGACGAGTCGGCACGCCTGATGAGATTGCCAAAGCTGTTGTTTTTCTCGCTTCAGATGACAGCAGCTTTGTGAACGGCATTGAGCTGTTTGTCGATGGCGGTATGGCACAAATCTGAAGCACCCTAAAAGCGGTTAGTCATGTTCGCTCAACAATCACAGGACTCATGATCATGAAAAAACTAGACAAGATTGTCAGCGCGGGCAGTAAAGAGATCGCAGTCCAGGCAAATGCAAATAATGGCATCATTAGCCAGCCCAGTTCCTATCCAGTAACTGAAATCATTGATCGCTTAACATCTGTCCTTCAAGCAAAAGGCATCCCCATTTTTGCCTGCATTGATCAACAAGTGGAAGCTGAAAAAGTCGGACTTAGCCTGCGTCCAACGCAGTTGTTACTGTTTGGCAACCCGACAGCCGGAACGCCGCTCATGGTAGCAGAACCGATGATCGCCCTGGATTTACCCTTGAAAGTGCTGGCATGGGAAGCGGCTGATGGCAACGTGTATCTAAGTTACAACGATCCGCATTACTTACAACAGCGGTTCTCACTCTCGGATGAGTTGGTTAAGAACATCGATGTCATTGCGCCGCTAATCTATCAAGCATTCCTCGAAACAACACCTTAATCCATCAGCTACATCTAATTCTTGTCAAAAGAACCAAACCCTTCTCAGGTACCTAACAGCCATGGATAACCACACCCTGGCGGACATCAGTGCCTCCACCCAGAGCGTCAAGAACATTCTTGGCCCATCACCATTGGTCGCGATCGACAACGAAGCACCAGCAAAGCTGATTGTCGATCCACCGCTTCCCGAACCGCTGACCCAGGGTCGTGTCTTTATCCAGTATCGAACGGAGAACCTGCGCGTGTTGCCAGTATTCGGCAAAGGTGCCCTCGAAGTATCGCCGCGCATTGGTCATATCCATGTCACAGTTGATGACGCACCCTGGCACTTTGTCGATGCCAGCGGCGAAACGATAATCCTGGTTGGACTGGAACCTGGTTTGCACAAGGTGCTGATCGAATTAGCCGACCCCATGCACAAAGTTATCACCAGCAAAACGGTGACGTTCACGCTGCCCGATCTGAAGCAATGAGTAGGCGTTTTAGCGACAGATCTACGGACGCAGAGTGAAGTTGCGTCATTGGTTGTTTGCATCCCTCAATGACTGTAGGAGGTTTGACTATGAGAAAATCACGCTTAAAATTTGCCGTCTTGAAAGCCAATCGCAGCCCTGTTCCCGCCTCCTTTTTTGGCATGATCCTAGGTTTAGTGGGGTTGGGCAACTGCTGGCGAGTGGCGGCTAAGATTTGGCACCTGTCTGCCTGGATTGGCGAACTCATCATGCTGCTTGCGATTGCAATCTGGACCGTGTTGCTGCTGCTCTATGTCAGTAAATGGCTATGGGCACGAGAAGATGCTCTGGCTGAGTTCGAGCATCCGGTTTTGTGTTGCTTTATCGGATTGGTGCCTGTGTCTACGGCACTGGTGGCACTGGCGATCGCGCCTTACTCCCATTCGATCTCCGTTGTGTTATTCGTGATCGGTGCGATTGGTCAGTTGAGCTTTGGCGTGTATCGTTCCGGGCAGCTATGGATGGGCGGACGCAATCCCGAAACGACCACACCTGTTCTCTACCTGCCTACAGTCGCGGGTGGTTTTGTGAGTGCGATCGTTGCCAGTGCCCTCGGTTATCGAGAGTGGGGTGCGTTATTTTTTGGGATGGGGATATTTTCGTGGCTGGCGCTGGAGTCCATCATCATGCAGCGCCTGTTCCTATTGGAAGCCTTGCCCAAACCCCTGCGTCCAACGCTGGGCATTCAACTAGCACCACCCGTCGTCGGCTGTGTTGCCTACCTGAGCATCACCAGTGGTCAGCCCGATACCTTCGCCCAGATTCTTTTCGGCTATGGACTGTTGCAGTCCTTGATTTTACTAAGGCTGATGCCCTGGTTGTTTCAACAACCCTTTGCCGCTTCCTATTGGGCTTTTACTTTCGGTATTGCAGCCCTATCGCTGTCGGCGTTGCGCTTGGTTGAACGCGGCATGACCGGAGCGATGGAAGGGTTAGCAATGCTATTATTCATCGGTGCAAATATCGCGATCGGTAGCATTGCTGTGGGGACAGTACGACTGCTGCTGCGTGGCAAACTTCTACCGCCATCGATACCTGTAAAAGCTGCCTAAACTCATTAAGCTCATCTGGGTGATGACTAGATGCTGCTTGGAGTATTAAGTATTCTGCTGATGCTCTGGTGAGATCACTCTTATCGGGTGTCAAGCCTCGCTGAGGTCTCGCATTCCCAACCGTTTCAACCCAGCGCACTCAACCCCGGCACTCCACACCCCGCGCCCCTAAAGCCCCGCGTCCCGCCCATAGCCAACCCCAGGCGCTTTATTCTACTGCCTAGTTGGGGAGTCAAGGCCCTACGGTTCTCCCTCTCTCCATTCCGCTAGATCATGAATCGGATGGTTTACTCACTGCTGCTACTATATTGAACCCATTTGAGAACCGCTATAATATCTGCGAAAAGTTCTGATTAAACGCTGTCAGGTTGCCAAGGTCCACTCGGTGGCCAGATGAGTTCAAGTGCCTTTCCTTGGTTTGCAGCTTGAGTGGGTGGCATCAAAAAATCCTGGAGTATAGCTATGATGTCGCCGAGTGTTTCTTCACTGGTTTTGAGTTTGCCCTTTCGGATGAATGCTTTCCATTGGGCTTGTTTTGCTGCATCTTCAGAAAACTCAGCGGTGAGCGCAAGGGGAGGATCTACGGGTAAAGGGGTTCTTCGTCTGTCGAAGGTGGCTTTGATAGCTCGGCTCAGTGTGATGCCCTCAAATTTGAAGTTTTGACTCAGGTACCAGATATCGTAGAAATCTTTCATCCGACTATTGGCAATGCCCAGTGCCACCATTGCCTGAAACTTCTCGGCAATAACGGTTTCAGGAGGATAAGTCTTTAAGGAAGGAGCGGGGAACCCTTCTAGAATTGTGGGGAAAGCTGCAACCCTAACCTGTGGGGTTACAGCATCCCCAAACCCAATGTCAATCTGAAGGTCTAGACGGGTTGAGGTACCTGTCAAAAAGACATTCAATTTGATCCGCACCCCTTCATATTCTTGATCTTCTTTAATTTGCTTGCCTTGAACGGTTTCTGCTTTGAAGTCCAGGCCATCGTCTTCAACCTGGGTTTGGCAGATCTCCTGAAACACTTGCTCTAGAGGGGCGATCGCATTGTCTCCATGACACAGGAGATCTAGGTCACGAGTGGCACGGTGAGGTTCGTTGCTCCAAAGGGTGAATAGCATTGCGCCTTTGAGGATAAATCTGTCTTGGTGATCGGATTGGTGCAGGCGGTACAGGAATCGCTCTAGGGCATAGCGGGTCAGGATTCCCTGAAAATCTTCCTGTTGTGTCTGAGCCAGGTTCCGTAACCGTTGCCGGACTGAGGCGGCGATGTTGCGGGGTTGGTTCTGGCTCATGTCAGGGATTCCAGGTAGGGACGCATGACGTTGCTGACTCGGCAGATTTTGGCGTAGTGCCAAAGTTCGTCCATGGTGCAGCGGCGATCGCGCCAGCTTTCTCGCAGGGCTTCTAGGGCAACGTCTAGTCCAATTTTGTTGCGGTACTTGAAGCAATCGGCGACGGTTTTAGGAAGGTTATAAATTTGCACTGGAATGCCCGCCAGTTGATGGGTTTCAATGCCAGATTCAAAGGCTTTACCGGACATGTAGACAATATGGAGCGGAATCAGGTTTTCTCTGGGTGTATGGGCTTTGCCATAAATGGCGAGCCAAACTTCAAAGGGCGCTTGGGTTGTGATTTCATGGAAGCGCAGCGCAGATAGAAGGCAAACGATGCCGTGAGGGACACGCTGACTGGCTTCAACCAGACTATGGTGCTCTGTAAAATCTGTTTCTTGCAGCGTATAGATGCCTCGCCCTGAGCGGATGAGTAGCCCTTGCTGTTCTAGGCGGCGCAGGTACTCGCGATGGATTCCATGGGTTTCTACATCCCTGGAGCGGAGTACACCCGTTTTACGGACAAGGGCTAAAACTTGTTGGGTTTTGGATTGAGACATCTGACTGTTGATGTGTTAAAGTGTCGGCAAATAGTTATAACTACCGACATTATGACACAAACCAAGTTAAGCAGTTGTCTCAGGATATGGGCTGTACGGGCTGTGATCTGTTTTTCTGGACTGGGTTGATAATTTCCTCATCCTGGAAAGGGTAAAAATGAAGTGGCTGTGAAGATAGACCAAGCGCCATTGGTTGAAGCAATCAGTGCCGTGAAACTCTCCCACTGACAGGCTGCTGGAGGAGAAAACAAAGCTGGCCATAAAACATTGTTGGCTCTGGCGCATATCTCGAAGTCCAGGTATGGGGATATGAGGCTTTGAGCGCATCTAGTAAGCGTTTTGAGCAAATTTCTCTAGCATCCGTTTGTTGTGGTCGTTGCAATGACAAAGAAGAAACTTACAAAATCTCCATAAAACTTAAGAATTTTTATGATTAATTGGACAGTATTGGAAAGGATAATTGAGTTAAATTCAGAATCCTGAAGTTTAACGTCCTAAATTCGCTGAATAAAGAATAAAACAAGATGCTTGATCCTTTTATCGAAGAATTTTTAATATGTTTTAGTAGATATCTTAGAAGTCAGAGCTTATACCAATCACCTTACTATGATGCGAAATATTTCTCAGTAGTACCTGCACTTGAGTCTAATTCGGATGCAATTACTCATATTGATCGCATAGATAATAGAGCATCTCATGTTGATTTGATTTCAGCAAAAAAAATTACTGGTATCAAAGGCTTAGCCACTGGAGCAACACTTTCCGAAGACTTTACTTTGTATATAGAACAACAGAAAGATGACAAATAATGTAAGCTTTTTAAGCTCCGTTAGAATTATTGAAAACACTATAAATTTCAAAATATTTAATTCTGAGCATACGGTATTAATACCCAGTCAAGATATTAATTTATTGACAGATATCTATCTGCAAATATACGGACATCCAAGTTATCTTGAGACAGGCAGACAAGTAGGGATAGGTCTTGATGACTTACATGTTTACCTGAATCAGTATGATGTCACAAATTCTATTATTGTACGCCTTAGAAATAATCTTGATAATATGGATCAAGAAAGGGTCAAGTCTCAATACAAAAAAGCGCTAGATAATTGGCTTAAATTAGAAGAAAACTTGGGAGCTACATATCCTGGAAAGGGCATAGGTAAAGATAGAGATATTGCAAAAAGAAATTTGGAAATGCAGCCTATCTCAGCAAATTTAAGCAAGCTTGGCGACATGACATCTGGGTGGGGTGGGAATTTACATATTTTCAACTTCCTTTACAAGCAAATAGATCTTTCTACTGTGTCACTTAAGAAAGTAATAGAACATTATAACTCCACAGCGATGGAACCTGTTGACTTATCAAATTTGGGAAGTATAAGAATAACATTCTCAGTAGGGACTTGTCGCTTATTTTCATCTGCTTGGAGTTCCATTCATCCCCTACCAGCAGGGAGCCTAACATACCGTCTTGAATTTAATTATCATGACCCATTAATTGATAAAGTTCTTTCTTTGGAAAAAAAAGTAAATGATTTAAAAACTGAAATATCTAGTAGACTCAAATCTATTCTTAATGCCGTAGGCCCTGAAGGTCAAATCACGAAAATATTAAATGGACAAAAAGATATGGTGACTGAAGATTTTAAGCCTGGATTAAAAGATCGAGTGATAACTCTTAATAATCAACTTGAAAACTGTCAGAGAGAGATTAAAAGCTTACAAGAACAGATGAATATTATTCAACAAAACTCGATTCCAGATTTAAATAAAAGTATTGACAGAATCAAGTGAGTTATCATGAAAAAGATAAGCGAAGATGAAGAGTATCAATCTTGGCGAAAAGGAACACTTCAAGCTCTAGATATTATTGATTTTGGACTCGTCACGATGGGTTCAAATTTGGAAAATATATATGAGAACATTCTCATTTTTAAATCAAAGATAAGCTCTTTTGAAAAAACCATAAATAGATTAGATTCTGCTGAACAATTTTTTCAACCTGGGAGTGAAATTCAATCAAATTTTCAAAATATTAAGAACGATCTCAGTCGATCTAGTCTACATATTATTGAATTAAGTCATGATATTGAATTAGCAGTAACATTAAACTATTTAGTCCAAAAAATTGGGAGCAATAAAATTTTCTTAGACCCTATAGAAAAAACTCTTGAAGGAATCACGTTACGGATTAGGCAAGATGGATCAGTCAAAATATTTCCTAGACCAGAAAACTCAAGTAATTCTTGTCATATTATTGGAATTGATGAATTCGGAATTGAGATTCAATTGTCGATAAGTTATAAGTTTCGTTATAACGGCATTGATTTTCAGGAAACCAGCAGTCCGACACTTAATTTAACCTTAACAACAACTCCGATTAATGAACAAAAGATTCAGTTATTATTAACTCGCGGAGCAAGATTATGCAATAAAGGAAAAAGTTTCCAGAAGTTCTTTGATCAAATTTTCTTTTTATCTTTGCCACAAAAAGAGGAATATAGAGTCAGGTTGGAGAATGAAATAGTTGCGAAAGCAAACAGTAACTTCCCACAAGAAATTGATATTGATAATATTCCTTCAAATCAGTTAATTCCATCAACTAATATTTATAATTCACATGTACAAGATCATGTGAGATTTTTTATTCAATCAAAGAAGCGAACTAGAAAAAAACATGAATTTGTACAAGACATACCTAACTGGGTAGATATTGTACTCTCTCTTAAAGAAGATATTATAATTGATTTAATTTCTCAAAAAATAAAAGATTATGAGCTAAAATTAGTAGGCTTTAAAATTATACTTTCGTCAAAAAACTCTATTGAATTTACTGTTAAGAAAGAATTTAGTGAATCTAAAAAACTTAAAATAATTGATTTACCTGGTGATTTTCTTGATGTAACGGTATTAGTAGGGGTAAAAGTTGATGTGGTTGTTAAATTTAATCTTATTCTAAAAGTTACTGAAGACAGGAAAATTAGTTATAATATTGTTCAAATTGGTGACGTAATACCAGGTGATCCGCAAGTAAAGCCGATAGATGTAACCGATATACCCATAGTAGGTGATTTTATCGATGAAGTAATTCAAGATGCCACTAAGATTTTCGCCCAGATAATGTTATTATTGACAGGAACTATTTATGATGAATTTGATATTTTTCCTAATTCAGAGCGTCTTGAATTATCGTTGCAATCAGATCGTTTAGTTATTTTAAGTCAAGGTAAAATTCTAGGAGATTAATGATGTCTGAACCACAAAAAATTTTTGTATCCTCTGAGATGTTTCGTGAACAAGTTAATGTATTTACTTCTGAACTTATTTCCTACATTCAGGATGGAAAAGATTATCCAATTTCACGTATTTTTGATATACTTCCTTTAACTCCAGAAAATGACGAAACTCAACAGGCAATCATTGCACGAGGCGATCTTCATATATCTGGAAATACGATTAATAATGCAGGTGATCTTATAATCGCAACGTTCAATGATGCTGCTGTCGGAGAAGTTGAGCTGAATCTTTCTGAACAACTTATTGCACAAGTCAAAATTGATGGAGATACGCTCACACTTGATTTTACGAGCGCACCAATTTTAGTAGGACTCTTTTCACAACAATATGAACTCCTTGTTGTGACTTTCTCTTCAATCATTGTAACTTACCTCTTTAGAGAACGGAGTGATGAAGACAATCAAATCTTACTAGTTTCTAATCTTGATTCAAACAACTCTTTAACTCAAATTCAGGCGGCAGCAGAAAAATCTTATTTTGAGCACCCATTATTTAACTTGTTGGTCAATGCTTTAGTAATGGACGGAAGTTGTTTGAGTGGGACAGTAGATACAACGAATACTGGAGAATGCCCTGATGGAAGTAAATGTAATATTGGCAGTAAATGTTCTGATGGATCCGAATGTCTATCTAAGACAACCTGGGATGTCAGAAAGAATACTATGAATGGTGCATGCATAGTAGTGAATTCAAAAGCGAGAAATCCTGCATTTCCTACGACATTAGGCCATTATTCATCTGAGAGTAAGGCAAAAATAGCACTCAAAGAATTTAAACAAGAAGATGTGTGCAGTAATCCAGATTTACCAGATGAATAACATTATTGATAATTCAAAACTTAATCAAGTTAATTTTTCTAAATCAAAAATAAAACTATTTATCAATAATCCAAGGCTTTTTGCTGGAATTTTTTCAGGATCTTATTTTATTGTTTTACTTATTTATCTCAACCAAGGAATCACATTAGCATTTCTATTTTCTATTTCGTGGTTCTTAGGGTTATTGTTTGGTGGAAAGTATTTATTGCTAAATTGGTTGTTTAGAAACTCAAAAAGTTCTATTCCTAATATTAATATGTACTGGGGAGGTGCATTCTGGGCAGGATTGATCACCGTTTTTTTGATTGGTCTGATTTTTACTGATTTCAAGATATCGATAACTATTTTAAATGCCTTGACTTCTCCATTTTCTTTTTGCTATGGTTTATGTAAACTTGGGTGCTTTAAATTTAATTGCTGCGGCTGGAAGGAAAATACTAAATGCACTCAAACTTTTCCTCTTCAAGTTATTGAATTTATACTTTCTCTGCTTCTCTCTTTTCTGATAATTTTTATTTTTTTTATTAATCCATCATCACTTTTGTCCTTAGCATCATTTGGGATTGGACACGGTTTAATTCGATGTTTTAGTGTTTCTTCACGAAATAAATCAAAAAAATTGATTGAATTAATCCTTAGATTCGACTCCGGAATAATTTTCTTGTCTGGCCTATTTGTATTTACTCTTTCCTTCTTTTTAAATAATTTTAGTCTTTGATAACTATTTGGCAATAATGTTAATCAAATCCCTTAAGTCTTCAATATTTTTCTCTTTAGCAACCATTACGCTTGGAGTCATAATAGGTGTAAATTTTCCTAGTGCAGGTAAAATACTGCATATAGTTAGTGACCTTTTTATAAACTCTCTATTAATACTTGTTGCACCATTAGTCATTAGCTCAATAATTGTTAGTGTTGGTGAATTTCGTAATTTTCGCAACTTAGGCAGTATTGGGATTAAAACTATTGTCTACTATTTAGTTACTACCGCACTAGCAGTAATAATAAGTCTACTATGTGTTAGCGTTATCCAACCTGGACATGCTTATAGTACGCGACCCACAGTTCCCGGAGGAGAACAGATTTCGACTAACACAAATAAGGGTAAGTTCTTCTATTGTAAAGGAAGTAACTTGCCTCCCGTATTAGCAAAAATTCCAGAAAAATTGAAGAATAGAGATTACTCGTTAGTTAAGGTGGCACGTGAAGTCATACAAAGTTGGATGCCACGTAGCTTATTCGAGGCTCTCGGTAACAATAGAGTTTTACCACTCACAATAACCTCACTTGCATTGGGCGTGGTTCTAAGTAAACTACTTGATAGAGGTAGGTCTGTGTCTGCTTTTGCAGAAGGTATCTTCGACTCTATTAAGCAGATTATCAATTTTTTGATGTTAATGGCTCCAATAGGCATCGGAGCACTTATCGCTGTGCAACTTAGCGAAGTAGGAGGATTTTCTGGAATTGAAGCGCAACTTGTTTGTTCGGGTAAATACGTTGCAACTGTAATCATTGCTATGTCAATTCATAGCTTAATCACTTTGCCGCTAATTCTTCATTTCATTGGCAAACAATCTATTAGAATTTATTTAAGGAATATTGTAACTGCATTATTAACTGCATTTGCTACAGCTTCCAGTATTGCGACATTGCCAATAATTCTTCAAAGTGTCACCGACAAGAATAATATCTCGGAACGAAATGCTACTTTTGTGCTATCAATTGGCACAACACTTAATATTGATGGAATTGCTCTCTATGAAGCAATTTCTGCTGTCTTTATTGCACAGGTCTATGGAATACATTTGGAATTTGGGCAAATGTTCATCATTTTTATCACTGCAACCTTCACAGCTATTGCTACAGCAGGAATTCCTGAGGCTGGTTTAGTAACAATGGCGCTTGTTTTGCAAGCAGTGCATCTACCGATAGAAGGTATTGCCCTTGTATTGACGGTTGATTGGTTATTAAGTCGTTTCCGTACAGTCGTTAATGTTTGGAGTTCTGCCGTAGGTGCAGCAGTAATCGAACAATTAGAAACCGATACTTTTATCGCAAAAACTCTTGAGCCAATCCGAATAACTCAGCCGATCGAAAGGTAATGAGTTTATAGACAAAGTGGAAAAAGTAAGATGCTGCCTTGGTCTCTTCCCTCAGTACACCAAGATTTGTTGAAATTAGCTCATTCAGGAAGTTTATCTTTTGACGACCTAAATGAATTGGGCTAAGTATTCTCAAGAAATGAGTTCTATTTGAGAAAGATCGCTCTTATCGGGTGTCAAGCCTCGCCGGGGTCTCGCATTCCCAACCGTTTCAACCCAGCGCACTCCACCCCGGCACTCCACACCCCGCGCCCCTAAAGCCCCGCATCCCGCCCATAGCCAACCCCAGGCGCTTTATTCTACTGCCTAGTTGGGGAGGTCAAGGCCCTGCGGTTCTCCCTCTCTCCATTCCGCTACAGAGTCCATTAGAGAACACATAGCAGTGATCGCAGCTCCACTCCGTTCAGTCCGAGCCTCCAGCGAGTTGCGCGAACAACGATTAAAGAATTTATCCCTGGAGAGAACCCCAGACCCCCCCCGCGCAAGCCTTGACCTGCATACACCCTGGAAACTCAAACCCCAAGGCAGTCTAAACGCCCCATTGAGTTTGGTTATTTGTCATGTCCAGTTCCATTTCTCTGTCCTGGTCTCATTGTCACATCGTCGCACGCAACGGCGGCTGGTCACGGCTGGTTAATGTGCCCGTTGAGCAAGCTGAAAAGGCATGTACTCGTTTAGTCGAGTTAGGTGCCAGCTCTGCTTCAGTCATTGAGCCAGGTATCATTCAGTTCAAAGCAGGCGCTAGCGTTTGCGGCTATCTGGTCAACCTCTTTCCCTGCTGTCCAGTGGCATAGTCAGGTCTGGGGGCTTTGCCCCCTTTTTTTATGGCTTGGCTCGGTGAGACGCGATCGCCAGTCCAGACCTAGCCACCGAATCTAATCGATAGCGCTCCATCCTGGAAAAATACCGTTGTGTTCAGCCGCTTCGTTCCTCAGCCGCTTCACCATTACATTCACAAGGCACCGCCTTCACTCCGTTCCGGCAGTGCAACCCGGAGACACAGGCAGGGAGGCGATCTCCCTTCATCAGCAGTTGTGCTGCCGCACAGTGATTTCCCTGCTTCCGGTACTCGTACCTGCGCTCCTCAGCAGGCGGCGCTCGTTTCGCACAAATGGTTCGGCAGCCTAGCACGGCATCGGTCGAGCAGCAAGCCTACCCTTCGGCCAAAAAGCCGCAATTTGCGGATGCGCCGTTTGTTCATTTTTCTGGAAGTTGGCGCGTTTAATACAGGCGACTTTTTGGGGCTTGCCATCCAACCCCGGCGATGACTCAAGGGCCGTGCTTCATCCTCTGGTTGGGGTGCTCCACTCCGCGCCACTCGGAGAGGAGAGAAGCGAAAGAGAAAGGGGTAAGGGTACTGGCATTTCGGTCGGTTCACCCTGAACGCCAACCAACCAAACGGCATTTTTACCAGAGCACCAATTGCTGTGTCCTCAACCCCAACCAATCCGGCGCTATTGCCTCTGGGGTTAGGGGGTGCAGCTCCACGGCTATACCCTTGGCGATCGCATATCTAACCGTCCCCCATGTTCCGCTTCCCTTCCAACTGTCTACCGTCAACCCCAACGGGCAAGCCTTATTCGGCCAAGCGTGCAGCGTTCCGCCCACAACCACCAGAGCATCCACCATCCCACGACTGCGCTTTTGCAGTTGCCAGGGTTTCCAGCCCTCAGCATCGTATCGGTACAGCCTGCAATTTTCCGCCAACTCCCGCGCCAGCGCATCCAATCCCTTTGCATCGCCAGCGTGCAGCATTGTGTCAGGGGTCAGCAATTGCATCAGATCTTCAATAGCCTGCATTTTCTGGCTTGGGGTCAATCTCCTAGGGCCAGTCACACCAATATGCATAGGGAATTCATTGCTTCGTTCCTAAGATTATACCACGGAATACCGCAGTATACTAAGGTTGTTTGCTGTTCTCCAACTTTCGGTTTCTCTGTTCCAGCCACTGGGCGATCGCCTCTCTGGCGATATCGCTCTCCGTTTTGCCATCCGCCTTAGCAACTTCAGTAAGTTCAACTTGCATAGACTTTTTCAGCCGCACCGTCAGCGGCTTTCTGGCCAGACTATCTGGGCTTTCTATGTATTTTCCGGTCTCAGGATCTCGCTCCAACTTCTTACGCTCTGAAATTTTTCAGCTTTATCTTACCGCAGTCTACCACGGTACTATCTGCTAATTTTTGTGAATACCCATTGAATACCGTTGTATACCGTGGTACTATGTATTTAGTTGAGTTTGGTTCTTATCCAAATGGTCACTCGCGAAAATCTGATTTACTCTGCTTCCGCTGCTGCCCGAATCCTGGGGATTATTTACGGTCATTCCCGCATTGTTGTTCGCGAATGGTGCGCCGTGATCTGGGTTTGGGTGCCCGGTCATCGTCCCCGCTTTATGTCCAAAGACGCATTCAAGCGACATTTCGTCGAGCGGCGCAAAGCTGCGGCTCGCGCACTGAGAGTCACCCAGCACATCATGAATCCCACAGCTTTCACAGTCAGAAACGAAGCAAAGGGCAGTACCTACACCGTGCAGACCGTTCCTACTGGTTTGGTCTGCCAGTGCGAAGACTATAGAAACCAAGTGCAATTCCTAGGACATGGGTGCTGTAAACACAGCTACGCCGTACTCAACCACTTGGGGTTTAACAGTTTAAGCAGTTATCTCAATGCAGCAAAGTCAGACACTCCCATCAGTGTCTTAGCCGCCTAAATCTCAAGCTTCAGCCAAACATTAAAAGCCCCTGCTGAACTTTAGCGAGACAGCAGGGGATGACCCACCCATTCAGAAAGGATCGTTTAGATTATGACACCCTATGAAATCGATTGCGAACGGGAACGCCGAGACCAAGAACAGAGCGAAATTGCAACAGAGTGGTACAGCGACGGTCAAGCCGATGCAGGCTTAGGACAACTCCCCCGCTGGACAGATGAGGCTTACCTAGCAGGCTATGTCTCCAGATTAAATCAGCTCCCCAAAAATCCAGACGGCACCATCCAGCACTACACCCCCCGCCAACATTTTGCCTTCGGCTTCATGGACAGCCCCGACGACTGCACCTGTGACGAGTTCTAGACCCCTTGGGGCAGCAAAGTCCTGCCCCGCCCTCGTAAACCTTTGGAGACCATCGCTATGAACCTGCTAACCGACGAAATCAAACATCAACTTCCCCCGCTTTACAGCACCGAACAGACCCCCGATCCGACCGCCTGGGTCAAATTCTTTACCCCTGACGCATCTTGGACATGGTACGCAACCGAATTCGACGGCGAGGACACCTTCTTTGGACTGGTTCAGGGACAAGACGAAGAACTGGGCTACTTTAGCCTGTCCGAATTACAAACCCTACAAGGCCCCTTGAGATTACCGATTGAGCGAGATCTCAGTTTCAAACCCACACCGCTCTCAGCCCTGAGAACGGCAAGAGCCGCCTAATCTCCATGCACCTAAACGGGAGTGGTGCCCCGGCCTCAACCTTAATCCTTGGAGTGAACCATGCCAACCCAAGCCACCGCAGAAAAAATCGTCCCCATCTCAGAAGCCAAAACCCAGACCTCTGAAATCCTCAAGAGCAAGGGCTATCAACGCCCCATCCTAGAAATTCTGGCAGACCTGCAAAAGCCCATCCCCAAGCGGTTTATCAAAAGCAAAACCCTCAAGGGACAACACATCGATTTTGTCTCTTGGTACAGCTACATCCGTTTGCTGGAGTTCTACGCCCCTGGTTTCTCTTGGGAAGTCCGCACCCACTACAACGGCGATCGCACCGTCATCGAAGGTCGCCTCACCCTCCATGCCGCCGAGGGCAATTTTGTCCGCGAAGCCACCGGAACTGAAGATAACGAGATCGATAGCTGGGGCGATCCGTCCAGTAACGCCGAGGCGATGGCGCTAAGGCGGTGCTGTGCCAAATTTGGTCTCGGACTCCATTTGTGGGAGAAATGATAGCGGTACCTCAAAGTGTTTGGAGAGAAGGCCATGATAACTTTAGAATCGGCTCACTTAAGCAGGGTCAGCATAGCCTTGGAATTGACTCATAACGTTACGAGTTTAGGGGTGGTTAACCCATCAAACAACATGCCAGATAAGATTCAAGCCAAAAATGTTGAACAAGAACTGAAGCGTTTGATCGCAGAAGCCACCCCAGTTGAACCTGGATTGGCCAGCAGACTAGACGAGATGCGCCGCTGGATTAAAGACAAAAAGCCCGGTCAGTTGATGAGTAAGCGCCACGTCATGGATTTCCTGATTGAGCTGTGCGTAGATGCCAGAGTCTGGCTTGACCTGAAAAGCCTTGAGCCAGAGACAAGACAGACTTGTGTAGAGCAAATGGTCCCAACCGAACAATACTGGTACACCGATCTCTTTCCCCGATGGTTCAACGAGCCAGACCCCAAACTCTCCATCTGGAAACAAAAACTGATGGCTGGAGAATTCGACCAAGAAGACAAGAAACTCATTGATAGCCTGTGCAATCGAA
>JANNDV010000239.1:0-23725 GCA_031387975.1 Acaryochloridaceae cyanobacterium OTE_75_metabat_521
CGAGGTAAAAGGTCTTAGAATACTTTGCTGTGACCTGCCGACAAAGTTCGTAGGACTGCTCTAGGGAACTTTGGGGCTTCATGCGTCTTGGGGTTTCGGGCAGTTGCAGCATGTTGGCAGCTAGACAGGGACGGCTTGGACAGAAGGCAAGGTCGAAACAGGCTGGTTCGGATGCGCTTGGTCAATAGCCTGCGCTGCCAGCTTACCAGAAAGCACGGCTCCTTCCATACTGCCAAGGTACATCTGTTTGGTATAGCTACCCGCCACGTAAAAATTTGCGACGGGCGTTGCTTGGGTGGGCTTATAGTCTTGACAACCCGGAGAGGCGGTATAAACTGAGCGCGGGGTTTTCACAACTTTATATTTACGCAGCTTTGCGGGGCTGTCTCCGGTCAGGTGCTGCGGAAATAATCGCTCTAGCTCTAGCATTGTAGCCGCGATAATTTCTTCGTCAGATTTATCAATCCAGTCTTTGGCGGGAGCCAAGACAAACTCCAGCATAGAGCGGTCTGGGTCTTCGTATTCTTTACAGGTGATGCTCATATCGGCATAGACGCTCAGCAGGTCTGAGCGCGAGAACAGCAAATGATCGATATCTGTCAGTTTGCGATCAAACCACAGGTGAAGGTTAATGACCGGAACGCCCTCTAGCCCGTTCAGTTTCTCAAAGAATGGAATGGCCTTCCATGGCTGCGGCATGAGCGCTTTGAGGACGTCTACAGACATGGCGCTGACATAAGCATCAGCCTCAATAATCTCATCGGGCTGACCGTTCAGTCCTCGCAGAAGGAAATGCCGAACGGTGTTGTCCGCGTTCAGCACGACTTCTTTGAGCGGCTTTTCAAGCATCACTTCACCCCCGCCAGCGGTAATGTGATCCACAATGGGCTGACACAGGCGCTCCGTCGGGGAGCCATCCAAAAAGGCAATTTTTGACCCGTAGCGTTCCCGTAGAAATTTGTTGAGCGCGGTCAAAATAATAGTGGCTGAGACATCCTCTGGATTGAGGAACGTTAAGGCTTTGGATGCGGCAATAAAGATATCGGAATTCACCTTATCGTCGATACCCTGACGGCGCAGCCATTCTAAGAGGCTGTATTTGTCCATATCTTCGACGTACTTTTGGCCTCGCAGCACACCAGGCCATAGGCCAATGGCAAAGCGAATCTTTTGCTCCCAGGTCAGCATGTCGTTATTGCGCAGAATCGACATGATGACGTTAAACGGAGCCATAATATCGGGAACACTAAAGTAAGAGTAGGTTCCAGGCTTTTCGGGCTGATTAAAGATGAGGGCGTGTTTTTTCCACTGAAGCCGATCTTCAATGCCGAGTTCTTTCATGAGCTGAAGCATGTTGGGGTATGCTCCAAAGAAGGCATGCAGACCCGTCTCGTACCAGTCACCGTCTTCATCTTTCCAGGCTGCTACAAGGCCGCCTAAGACGTTGCGACTTTCGAGCACAATGGGCGTATGTCCTGCATCTACGAGGTATTTTGCACAGGCTAACCCTGCTAAGCCGCCCCCGGCGATTGCAACGCGCATAAACAGCCTTCCCTAGTCTAGAAGTTTACCGAAAGAGCCGATTTATCCCTCTTCAGGCCAAATCTCGCTCCCCATTATACGTTGCAAACCGTTACATTTGGCTTTAATTTTGCAACGTAACTTCAAGATCGGCTCTAAATCTTAAAATTTGCTGCTTCTATATTCCCATTGAAGGGGCTAAAACGGAACGGCAAGGGAGCCGCCTAAAAGCACCACCGCAACGGTATCCACAACGCCGTGCACTAGAATGGGCACTGCTAAACGATTGGTTTTAGCAAAAGCCAGCGCGTAAAACATTGAGGCTGAGGTTGCGAGGGCAATATAAAGTCCTCGGTACTGCCAGAGGGTGAGAGGGTTCGTGCCAGATGCATTACCGATATGAGAGAGGCCAAACAGGACGGAGCAGCCTAGGGCAGAGAATAACAGAATGGTTCGGGGCGATCTTTTTGCACCGCTCTCAGCCCGATGCGCGAAGCAGTCGCGAAACAGCACCATCAGGCCAGAGCGAAAAAAGACTTCTTCAAAAATGCCGACACGGAAGGTAAATAGAACAAAATAAACGGCTAGTCGCAGAGGGCTGAACGGGTTTTGGGTGGGCTGCACGAAGCCTGAAAAGATGGCAATGGGGACTAAGGTGGCGATCGCCGCCACCACAATCACCCCCAACACAGGCCAATCTTGGTGCCGTGTGGCAAAGCTATAGCCAAAGTGCGATCGCCCCAGTCCTGAGCCGTAGACCACGACCAGAATAAATAGGTCAACCCCAATAAAAACCCCAAAGCTAAAGGAGGGGATGGAGAACCAGTACAGGATAGCGACGCACAAGACCATCAGTCCAAAGTCTGACGGCACCAACCGCTGTGGGGGAGACACGGTGATGGGTTGGGAAGGCCAGGTCAACCCTAGGCAGACTAGCCCATAGACTCCACTGATGACGAAGCCTTCCCAAGGGATTGCGGTGTGGTGCAGAGAAAGATAGAGGGTGTTGAGCAGCAGCAGACCATAGAGTTGCCAGCGTAGCGGGGTCTGGGGCTGCTGCCTTAGCGCCTGAACCACAAAGGGAATGCGGAGGGCAATAAATACGCCGCCTAAAAATAGGGCACTGTTGAGCCAAAACTGCTCTGTAATGACTAGAGTATTGAACTGGTTAATCCAATCAAAGTGACGGGGACTGAGGTTAAGCACTTTTGCCGATGCAATCAAGATGGCTAAGGCGGCGCACAGTAGGCATTGAAAGCCCAGTCCTTGCTTGGGCAGCAGCATCTGTTTTACAACCTGTTCACCCTGTGGGGTGGCAAGTCCAAAAATGGGGACTGCGGCAAAAATGACAAAGGAACAGGCTTCAGTTAAGCTTTCGCCCAGCGACCAGTCACCTTCTTCTGGCAGACGATGCCGCACTAGAATTGCCGTGAACCAGATAAGCGTGGCGAGAAGGGCGACGAATCCTTCCCCTAAGCCGCTGTAGGGTTTGGGCTGCAAAAACTCGTATTGATGCCAATATTGGCCTAACTTCATGTCGCTAACCTAAAAACCTATGGCCTGAAGCTAAATATTAGACATGCACATCAAAGTAAATCATCTTTAGAGTGGGTTCGACCAAAAGTAGAACAAACCTGAAAGTTGCTAGATTGATTAAACAAGTTCGGCTTATCGAGAATGCTGCAAGATCTGAGTTAACCCTCCATCTAGCTTTCTAACCCCTTGATAAAATAAAAAAACTAATGCATCATATAAGCATTAAATATGATGCGAGTATCCTCATGCTAGATCTAAGTCGTGACATCAACTCACTGTCTAACTTTAAGCGCAACACCAGCGACTTTCTAGAGCGGCTGAGAGAGACAAAATCGCCATTAGTTTTAACGCTGAATGGCGTGTCAGAAATAGTGGTGCAGAGTGCTGAAGGCTATCAACAGCTTCTTGGTCGACTGGAATATCTAGAAACCGTCGCAGGCATTCAACGGGGGCTAGAAGAACTGGCAGAAGGTAAAGCTGTTCCCGCGACTGCCGCTTTAGCCCAGCTCCGCGAGACCCTAATGCAAACGCCTCAGGTATGAACTACGAGGTCAAAATTCTGCCCCAAGCGCTGAGCGATATCGAATCAGCATTTCGGTGGATGGCTGGCAATATCAGCGCGACAACTGCTGAGCAATGGTATGAAGATCTGCTGCTTACCATCGAATCACTAGACGCCTTTCCAAATCGCTGTGCTCTCGCGCCAGAAGCTCAGGAGTTTCAGCAAGAGATCCGGCAAATGTGGGTAGGCAAAGCAAAAAACTATCGTGTTTTATTCGTAGTCCAATCCGAACAAGTTTTTATTTTGTATGTGCGTCACTCTAGCCGCGCTATGCTGACCCCAGATTCTGAAGCAGAGAAATAAGGTAAATCTGCAAAAATTTTCACTGCTTCGCCATGCTACGCTACCCCGTAGTTAACTAGATTTGGTGCGAGTTATAGGATAGCGCGGCGATCGCAGGTTCCCCACAGCAATAAGTGCAAAAAATCAGCAGACTATCCCCATCGCAATAAGTGTGCAAAATCGCGGCTGCTAGAATGAGGCTATCTTTTACTTAGGTCTTGCTTGCAATGCAGATCGCTGAGTACCAAACTAATGCAACCCTCGTCTATCCTGCTTCGGATGGTAAACCCTTGGCGGAAACCTACGATCATCTCTATGCCATCTTGGTGACGCTAGAAGTTTTGCGTCAGTATCTGGTAGGGCAAGAGGCCACGGTTCTTGCCGACCAGTTTTTGTACTACGCCCAGGGGTTTCCGAAGCTGCGGGTTGCGCCAGATGTAATGGTCATTTTTGGGGTGGCACCTGGAGGCCGCGACAGCTACAAACTATGGGAGGAAGGACAGGCTCCGCGTGTGATCTTTGAAATGACTTCTAAGAGCACTCAACAAGAAGATCAGGTCATCAAGCGCCATCTTTATGCCCAGATTGGGGTTGAGGAATACTGGCTGTTTGACCCGAAGGGAGAGTGGTTAGAGTCGCCATTGATAGGGTATCGACTGGCTCAAAATGAGTATGTGCCTATTTTGGACTTCCGCAGCGAGGCACTGGGGCTACAGTTGACGGTAGAGGGCAAACTCATCGCATTTACGGAGCTGGCAACGGGGCGACGGCTTTTGTCTCCAGCCGAACTCAGCGAAGAATTGAAGCAGGAACAAAACCGAGTAGAACAAGAACGCAACCGAGCTGAGCGTTTAAAGGCACAGTTACAGGCGTTGGGCGTGGAACCCGTGGAGTAAGTCAAAGTGGAGTAGTACTGGATTAAACAAACGGGCATTGAAGGGCAATGGGACGTTCCTAAGAGGTTATGCGTGGGCATCCATTCCGCTGAAATCCCAGAAAAAGTTTTGCCAGAGACTTCTCTAATCTCACCACCTATTCCATCGGTCAAATTGGCGAAAGGTTTAATCCGCAGTAGTCTTGAGGCTTCAACGGCAGATGGCATCTTTGCGGCAGTTTACTCCAACGTCACAGGGGGAGTACTGCTGACCAATTTTTTGATGGATTTAGGGGCAAGTCCAACCCAAATTGGTCTTTTAGCCTCAATTCCCCTTATTGCCAATCTATTACAGCCGTTGGGAGCCTATTGGTCAGAACAATTGACCAGTCGTCATTGGTATTGCTTGGGCATATACATCCCGTCTCGCCTGCTGTGGCTATTGCTACTCTTGGGGTTAGGGCTACTGCACTGGGACTACATCGAACCCCAGGCATTAATTATCGGGACGTTGGCGATCGCCTTCCTGAGCTATGGCGTGGGTGCCTTAGGCAGTGCGGCGTGGCTGAGCTGGATGGCGGTTCTGGTGCCAAAACGACTGCGCGGACGCTACTTTGGGCTACGCAATAGCGCAGCGAACTTAACCACACTCATTACGGTGCCGCTCATGGGACTGGCGATCGCCCGATGGCCTAGTGGCGCAGTGGATGGTTTTGGTGTGTTGTTGGGCGTGGCGATCGCCTTTGGCCTCATCAGTTTGGCCTTTCAAAACCGAATGGCAGATATTAACCCCAAGTCTCAGCAATTACTGAGTGAGCCAGAAGAAAAGACCCAAATAGACTTGGCGCTCAAGGTCGAGGAGCCAATCCAATCCCAACAATCTAACTTCTGGATATTTTTGATTTACTTGAGCGGCTGGATGTTTGCCTTTAGCCTCAGTGCGCCTTTTTTTAACCTGTATATGTTGGATAATCTCAACCTCCCCATTAGTCAGGTCACGCTATACAACAGCCTGATGGCGGGGGCCAATTTACTCATGCTGATGATCTGGGGGCGTTTGGCAGATCGACTGGGGAATCGGGTGGTGCTGGCGATCGCAGGGATGATCCTCGCCCTCACGCCACTACTCTGGCTGTTGGTGGGGGCAGATTCCCGTTCCCTTTGGCTGGGGCTACCGCTGCTGCATGTGGTCATGGGAGGAACAGGTGCAGCAATTGATTTGTGCAATAACAATCTCCAGATTGGCGTTGCCCCTTTACGCAAGCAGTCCACCTATTTTGGCTGGATGGCAGCAGCAGCAGGCATCAGCGGCGCATTAGGCACCACCCTCGGCGGATACTGCGCCGAACACTGGACTCAAGGCGGACTACTAGGGGTCTTTATCTTGTCTAGTATTTGCCGAGTGGTGGCATTAATTCCCCTTGCCTTTGTCAAAGAACACCGCGATTTATCCTTAAATCAGCTCATGCATGTGTTCTCTCCAACGGTCTAAACAGAACGCGGTACAAGTGCCCAAATCAAGATTTAGAACTCATTGCCATATCAGTTGATAGAATTAACATCTGCGTGATAAAAGGTAATTGAGTGGCAAAAATAGAAGGTTTTAGGGTAAAAAACTACAGAGCGCTTCGTGATATCACCTTGGGAAAGCTCTGGAATACCCAGAATGTTAAGCCGTTAACACCAATGACCGCAGTTATTGGTAAGAATGGCGTTGGGAAAAGTACTATTTTTGATACCTTTGGATTTCTTGCAGACTGCTTGAAGGGAGGAGTGGAAGAAGCCTGTGATTCGCGTGGGCGAGGTGGCTTTGAGAGAATTCGTTCTCTAGGACAAAGTGGAAGTATTGAGTTTCAGATTTATTATAGAGAGGAGGCAAATGCTAGGCCAATTACGTATGAACTAGCCATAGATATTGATTCATTGGGAAGACCATATGTCAAAAGTGAACGATTGAGACAAAGAAGAAAAGGACAAAGGAACGGAAGCCCTTTTTCTTTTCTGATTCTAAATGAAGGTTCAGGTTTAGCATGGAAAGGTGACGAAGAAGGAAAGCAAGTTGAAGAAGATAGTGATTTTGATTTATTCAATTTAATAGAAACAATACGAAAAAGTGGGGCGGAAGAAGAAAGTAGAGAAACGGAATTCGTTGAACTAGATGACAAGAGAAAACTTGGAATTGCAACTCTGGGATCACTTAAACAACATCCGCGAATTTCAGTATTTCGTAGATTTATTGAAGGCTGGTATCTCAGTTACTTTACCCCAGATGCTGCCCGCAGTCTTCCTCTAGCTGGCCCTCAAAAACACCTGAATATTCATGGAGACAACCTAGGAAATGTAGTTCAGTTTATGGAGAGAGAGCACCCTAAGAAGTTTCAATCAATTCTAGAAAAAATTGCAAAAAAAATTCCAGGCGTAACACGAATTAGTACTGAGAGAAGTCCAGACGGCAGGCTTCTTTTACGATTCAATGATAGAGGTTTTCAAGATCCATTTTATGCTCAGCAAATGTCAGATGGAACACTAAAAGTATTTGCCTATCTACTTCTTTTAGAAGATCCCTCTCCACCACCTTTTTTATGTATTGAAGAGCCAGAGAATGGACTTTATCATAAACTTTTAGAAACCTTAGCTCAAGAATTTCGAGAGCACGCTACAGGTCTTAAAGGTAGCTCTCAGATCTTTGTTACAACCCATCAGCCTTATTTCGTAGATGCCCTTGAGCCTGAAGAAGTGTGGGTACTAGAGAAAGGGCAGGATGGCTTTTCGACCATCAGACGAACCAGCGAGAATCCTCTTATTGAAAATCTTGTTTTTGAAGGATTACCTCTCGGTGGACTTTGGTACAGCGACTACTTGGATAACGGGTGAATACATGCACTTTGAGATTCATGTTGAGGACGCTTCTGGTAAAACTGCGCTTGAAATTCTCGTCCCAAAGATTATTGACATTTCGCAACATACATTTAGAATTCACCCTTATAAAGGAATAGGGCATATTCCCAAAGATTTAAAGTCTGGTTCTGGTGCTCAAAATCGAATGCTCCTCAACCAACTCCCACAACTTGTTAAAGGATACGGTAAAACATTTGCTGGACGTCCTGGTTATCCCGCTGTTTTGATGTTCGTGTGTGATCTTGACCATCGATGCTTAAGTGATTTTCGCAGAGCGCTACTGGATTGTGTGAATCAGTGTAATCCCAAGCCAGACACATATTTCTGCATCGCGATTGAGGAAGGAGAAGCTTGGTTCTTAGGCGATTTAACGGCGGTTAAGACGGCTTACCCAGGCGCAAAGCCCGCCGTTCTGAACGCATACGTGAACGATAGCATCTGCGATACATGGGAAAAATTAGCTGACGCTGTATTTCCTGGCGGTAGCCTCAAGTTATCCAAACTCAAGGGACAAATTGGTAAGGAGAAAGCTATGTGGGCTGAAAAAATTCCTCACCATATGGATGTAGACAAGAATCAGTCTCCAAGCTTTTGCTACTTTCGAGACAAGCTTAGAGGCTTAAGTCGTCCATGACTCATAGAAATATGCCCCATCTATACCGATTAAAGCCTATGAGTAATCGTATTCATTCCACTGCTCTGATTGAGCCAAATGTCGAAATTGGCACGGACACTTCCGTCTGGGATAACGTGCATATCCGCCACGGTACCCAGATTGGCGAAGAATGCATTATTGGCGAAAAAACCTACATAGCCTATGGCGTTAAAATTGGAGACCGCTGCAAAATCAATGCGTTTGTCTACATTTGCAACGCCGTCACTCTCGAAGATGGCGTGATGATTAGCGCCGGAACCATTTTTACCAACGATCGCTTCCCCCGTGCCGCTACCTCTGACCTGAAAAAGTTGCGCCCGTCGGAACCCGATGAACATACGCTGCCAACCTTAGTGCGCGAAGGTGCCACCATTGGCGCAGGCTGCACCATTGGAAATGATCTGAGCATTGGTCGCTTTGCCATGGTGGGAATGGGTACCCTAGTTACAAAGTCAGTGCCGGACTTTCACCTTGCGATTGGGCATCCGGCGCATTCTGTGGGGTGTGTATGTCGCTGTGGTCAGCTTTTAATGCGGTTTCCTGAAGTGTCTATGTCTGAAACGGATTTCATTGAAACGGATCTCACCTGTTCGGCCTGTGGATTGCAGTACCACGTCAAAGATCAGGTCGTCACGGAACTCACGCTGCCATGAATGCCAAACCGCAGAACTGGGCTATTGTGGGTGGCGGAATGCTGGGGATGACCCTGGCCTATCGACTGGCACAACAGGGGCAGCAGGTCACGCTATTTGAAGGCGCAGCAGAATTGGGTGGCCTTGCTAGTGCTTGGCAGCTTGATGATGTGACGTGGGATCGGCACTATCACGTCACGCTGCTCTCGGATCTGACCCTGCGATCGCTTCTCCGTGAGCTGCACCTTGAGCAAGACATGGAGTGGGTTGAAACTAAAACGGGGGTTTACGCAGGGGGCAAGCTGTACTCAGTTTCCAATGCAATTGAGTTTCTTCAGTTCCCGCCCTTGCGCCTGATTGATAAGCTGCGACTCGGTTTTACGATTCTTTACGGCGCTCGAATTAAAAACTGGAAGCGTCTGGAAACCATTCCCGTCACGACTTGGCTGAAGCGCTGGTCGGGCGATCGCACCTTCCAAAAATTCTGGCTACCGCTGCTGCGCGCCAAGCTAGGCGAAAACTACAAAATCGCGTCGGCTTCTTTCATTTGGTCTACTATTGCAAGACTCTATGCCGCGCGGCGAACGGGGTTTAAAAAAGAGCTGTTTGGCTATTTGCCTGGGGGCTATGCCCGCCTTCTCAAACGATTTGGCGAAGTGCTGGCAGAAACAGGTGTTAGGGTTCAGCTTGGATGCCGCGTCACTCAAATTCAGCAAACTGACTCTGGACAACTCCGCATTCAGTTCCACGACGGTAAAGCTGAAACCTTTGATCAGGTTGTTCTCACCACTGCTGCACCCATTGCTGCCCAGCTTTGCCCTCAACTGTCTGCCCAAGAAAAAGCACTTCTAGAAGGGATTCAGTACCAGGGCATTCTCTGTGCCTCGGTATTGCTCAAGCGGCCCCTCTCAGCCTATTACGTGACGAATATTACCGAGGATTGGGTACCCTTTACAGGGGTGATTGAGATGACAACCTTGGTGAACCCAGAGCAATTTGGTGGGCGATCGTTGGTCTACTTACCCAAGTATGTTCCAGCGGAAGATCCGGCTTTTGCACAATCCGATGAGGCCCTGCAAACACAGTTTATTCAAGCCTTAGAGCGGATGTATCCGCAGTTTGAGGCGAGTGATGTCTTGAGTTTCCAGGTTTCACGAGTGAAGTATGTTGTGGCGGTTCCAACGGTAAATTACTCCCAGCAGTTGCCGCCGATGCACACCTCTGTGGCGGGGTTGCACATTATCAACTCAGCCCATATTCTCAATGGCACCCTCAACGTCAACGAAACCGTACAGCTTGCAGAACAGACCCTTGCAACGCTTCTCTCACCTCTAGCGCCCAAACTTTAGCCCCATGATTCAATCTTTTCAATCCATCGACAGGGAGTTGATCGCTTTCCCCTGTCCACTTTGTGGCGCGTCTAGCCAACGGTGGCTCCAGCAGCATGGCTACTGGATTCGCAATTGCAGCGGGTGTGGGCATCGTTTTGGGGAAGTAAACGGCACCCCTAAGCATGTTTTGGAGGTCTATGATGATACCTATTTCAGTGGCGGGGGCGCAGGCTATCCAAACTATTTGGCAGAGGCAGCGCTTTTGCGTCAGCAGGGGCGTCGCTACGCCCATTTACTGAATCGCTACACTCCCCCTGGCAAATTGCTAGACGTGGGTTCTGCCGCTGGCTTTATTTTGCAAGGACTTTACGATGGCGGTTGGCAGGGACAAGGGATTGAGCCAAATCCTGCCATGGCGAATCATGCCCAGCAAACCCTGAAGCTTCCTGTTTCAGTGGGAACCCTAGAGCAACTGCAAGGTTCTGAAACCTTTGATCTGATCACCATGATTCAGGTGGTCGCCCACTTTTTTGATATTCAGCAGGCGTTTGCCGTTGCAAGTCAGCACACTAAGTCTGGCGGCTTTTGGCTGATTGAAACCTGGAACTGCAAAAGCTGGACGGCGCAGCTATTGGGAGCTAACTGGCACGAATATAGCCCGCCGAGTGTACTGAACTGGTTTAGTCCCGACAGCCTTGCGCAGCTTACAGCCCGATATGGATTTAAAGAGATAGATCGAGGCCGTCCTGCTAAATTTATTAGCAGTGCCCATGCAAAATCTTTGCTGCACTATAAGCTAAAGGCATTTCCCCTGGGGTCGATGCTGCTAAAGGCGATCGCCCTGATTCCAGACCATTGGCGCATCCCCTACCCTGCTGACGATTTATTCTGGATGCTTTTACAAAAGCAGTAGCTGCCTATGCCTCGCCCCAAACCCATCGCCAGTCTCTCCCTCGATCTCGATAACCAGTGGTCTTACATGAAGATCCACGGTGATCCGGGCTGGGAAAGTTTTCCCTCTTACTTGGATGTGATTGTCCCTAGAGCTTTGGCGTTTTTGAGAGAGCGCGACCTCACCATCACGTTCTTTATCGTGGGGCAGGATGCGGCATTGGCGAAAAATCAGGGGGCAATACGGGCGATCGCCACTGCTGGTCATGAAATTGGCAACCACTCCTTTAAGCACGAATCTTGGCTACACCTGTACTCTGAACCTGAAATAGAGGCTGAAATCACCCAAGCTGAGAAGATTCTAAAACAGGTGACAGGGCAGCAGCCCATTGGCTTCCGTGGCCCTGGCTATAGCTGTTCTGCTGCGGTATTGCGGGTGCTGGCACGGCGGGGCTATCAGTACGACGCTTCTACCTTTCCCACGTTCCTAGGGCCTTTGGCGCGGGCTTACTATTTCATGACGACCAAGCTGAGTAAAGCTGAGAAAGAAAAGCGTAAGGCTTTATTCGGCAGTTTTAAAGATGGCTTCCAGCCGCTTAAACCCTATCGTTGGGCAATGGAGCAGCGTCAGCTCATTGAAATCCCTGTTTCTACCCTACCGATTTTCAAAATCCCCATTCACTTTAGCTACGTGCTGTATCTCAGCGTCTTCTCGCGATCGCTGGCGCTGCTCTACTTCCATTTGGCTTTAGCACTCTGCAAACTTACCCGCACTCAACCTTCGCTGTTGCTGCACCCTCTCGATTTTTTAGGCTGTGAAGATGTCCCAGAGCTGGCCTTCTTCCCAGGGATGAGTTTGCCCAGCCATACAAAATTAAAAACCCTGAGCCAAGTGATTGCACTGCTCACACAGCAGTATCGGGTGGTTTCTATGCAAGAGCATGCCCAAGCGGTGGCTGCCACTACTCGTCATGTTCCGGTCGTCGATCCAAACCAGAGGTTCTCTAGCGCCAAGGCTGCGACACTATGAGTGAGTCTACGGGCAAGCCTTCACCTAAATGGAAGCGCTGGCTTGCCTTAGCGCTCGGCTCGGCAATTACCATCCTCTTGCTGGCTTGGGTTGTGAAAGACGTGTCTTGGGTAGGGGTTGGGCAAAGTTTAGGGCGATCGCACTGGGGTTGGTTTGGCGTGGGCTGGGTGGCCTATATGCTGTGCTACTGCGCCCGCGCCCGTCGCTGGGGCACCATTTTAGAAAATCAAGGGTTTAATAGTTCGTTTGGGACGCGGTTGGCAGCACTGCTGATTGGGTTTGGCTCTAACAGTATTTTGCCCGCTTATTTTGGGCCAGCTTTGCGTACAGGCATTCTCAACCGTCGTGCAGGTGTACCCATTGAGCTGGCGCTGGGCAGCATGTTTGCAGAAAGAATGCTAGATCTTGGGATTGTGCTGCTGTTTTTAGTGCTGCCTCTCAGCCTTAAGGCAGTGCCTTCGCTTTCTACATTTAATGCCTCTGTTGTGCTGCTGCTAAGCTTCGGCTTGCTGTGTTTTTGGGGCTTATGCGTCGTGGGGGCAAAAGACCCTAAGCGCACCATTCTAAGGCTAGAGCCAATTCTTCGGCTTATCCATCACCCTAAACTCAAAACGCGGATTCAGACTGGGCTGCTGCACTTTTTAGGTGGGTTGACGGCGCTCAGTCAGCCTCGGCAGTTTGCAAGGCTTTTGCTAGAAAGCCTCGGCGTTTGGTTGCTGAATGGTGTGACCTACTGGACAGGTCTGCTGGCGTTCGAGGTCTATCAACCTGGTTTTATTGGGGCACTTTTTATTCAAAGCGGTTCTGCCTTAGCGATCGCCATTCCTTCCACCCCTGGCTACATTGGCCCGTTTGAGGCCAGCCTTCAGGTGTTGTTGGGGCTGTACCAAATTCCGTCTGCGATTGTTGTCAGTTATGCGATTGCCATGCGGGTGGTCATGTATGTCACCATTCCCATTATTGCGATCGTTTTAGGCTTTAGGCTGGGGCTATTATCCCCGTTGGGTTTAGGCAAAAACCGATCGCTTTAGCAAAATGATTTGAAGGAAATCGCTTTACGTTGTAAGGGTGGCTGTAATGTAGGCGATCGCCCGACCCCAGCGCACCGTTTTGCGGAGTAAGTTCTGAGTAAGAACGGCTTGGATCTGCTCCACTTCTGCCGGAGAAAGCGTCTGGCCTAGGCGATCGCCATAGGACAATGACTCGCCTCCAGTCCTAAACCAGCGCTCCATTAGTTCAGGCGTAATGTAAAGATCGTGCGCAATCTGCTCAACATCACAATGCACCTTAAACCCCGCCGACCGGAAGGCCGTTAGCAGCGCATCTATCTCCCAATTGAGAGACGGGTCGCCTTTTTCTGCACTATAGATTTGCTCTTCAGCTTTCACCCATCGCTTCATGAGCTTGGTCGCCACACTGCCTTGGAGTACAAGGTTATACAGTCGCTGGCTCTGGCGGGGAAGGGTTTCTGCCAATGCAACATGACCTTGAGGCTGAAGGAGCAACCCTAAGTTCAGTGCAATCATCTCTTTTTCTGGCTCAGCGCCCAATCCATTACGACCTAAAATCCAGTCAAATCGAACGTCAGGAGCCTGGGTATTCAGGACTTGATTGACTTGGGCGATCACCCCAAACCCCACAATAGGACGCTGGAGCGTGGTGAGCGCCTGACTTTGATCGTTGAGGTTAGCAGCTTGGGTTTCGGTTTGAGCATAAGCATAGACCCCGCCTTCTGGAACCTGCCGAAGCGCCTCCCAGGTCATCAGTCCAGTCCCCGCATTAAGGTTCAAAATAACGTGGTGGCGCTGAATCTGCGTTTTTTCAAACAGGCGATCGCGCACCTGCCCTAAATACGCCCCTGCTTGCCCCAGCGTCCGCTGAAGCCAGCGCTCTTGCGCCACATTTTTGGGGCTAAAGCTTAAATTCTCTTGCGCGTGAAGGAGATCGCCCTGCTCCAGGGTCGCCGCCAACTGCGCTTCACGGCGGCGAGCCGTTTGGACTAAAATTTTCCCCTCATAGCCCTGATCTGAAGGCTGATAAAACACCTGCCCCTGAAGCTCCCCTGGCAAATACTGCTGTGCCACCCAATGCTCTCGATAGGCGTGGGGATACACATACCCAGCCCCGTGACCAAACCCTTCTTTGTCGCGGTTGCCATCTTTGAGCGGGTTGGGTACTTCCCCCTCGCGCTCTTTCTCTACGGCAGCTAAAGCATCAAAATAGCCCAGCACTCGGTTTGACTTAGGAGCCGTTGCCAAATACAGCGCCGCCTGTGCTAGAGGGTATTGACCTTCTGGCAAACCAATGCGGTCAAAGGCTTGGGCGCAGCCGCTCACTATCACCACGGCCTGGGGGTCTGCCAAGCCCACATCCTCACTGGCTAAAATGAGCATTCGCCGAAAAATAAAGCGGGGGTCTTCTCCGGCATAGATCATGCGGGCAAGCCAGTACAAAGCCGCATCGGGGTCAGAGCCACGCAGACTTTTAATGAAGGCGCTAATGGTATCAAAATGGGCGTCCCCCTCTTTGTCGTAGAGCACCGCCCGTTTTTGAATAGAGGCTTCGGCAATTTCTAGGTCAATGTGCACAATCCCTTGGGCATCCGGCGGGGTCGTCTCAACCGCAAGCTCTAGGGCATTAAGAAGACTACGGGCATCTCCATTGGCGATATTGACCCAGTGGTCGAGGGCTTCTGCGGTGATGTGAACCAGGCGATCGCCATAGCCCCGCCCTTCATCTTTGAGGGTCTGCTGCACGATCTGCCGTAAATGGTCTGTCGTCAAAGACTTAAGCTGAAACAGGCGAGAGCGACTAACTAATGCCTTATTGACCTCAAAGTAGGGGTTTTCTGTGGTAGCACCAATCAAAATAACGGTGCCGTTTTCTACCCAAGGCAGCAGTGCATCTTGCTGCGCCTTGTTGAACCGATGCACCTCATCTACAAACAAAATAGAGCGCTGACCATAGTGACCCCGCCGCTCCTTTGCTGTGGCGATCGCCTCGCGAATGTCCTTAACGCCTGCCAGCACCGCATTAATGGCGACAAAGTATGCCTGGGTCGTATTGGCAATGATTTGAGCCAGGGTGGTTTTGCCCGTGCCCGGCGGGCCATAAAAAATCAGCGAAGAAAGCTGATCTGCCTGAATCGCACGGCGCAGCAGACGACCTGGCCCCACAATTGCATCTTGCCCCACAAACTCATCTAGGGTTCTGGGGCGCATTCGAGCAGCTAACGGTGCATCCGTCGTGCCGATCTGCTGGAGCCGATGTTCAAACAAGTCCATGCTGTTTTAAGCCCTAGCCAGATCGTATCCATCACTTTGTATAGGTCACGCGCCAGATTACGCCACCGGGTTCATCTGTAACCAGCAGCGAGCCATCTTGGGCGATCGCCAGCCCTACAGGACGCCCCCAGGCCGTCGGCTTTTTGGGATCTATGAGCCAGCCCGTCATAAAGTCTTCGTAGTACCCTTGGGCTTTGCCATTTTCCTGAAAAGGCACGCGCACTACCTTATAGCCCGTGGCCTCAGACCGATTCCAAGACCCTCGAAACGCCACAAAGGCAGAATGACGATACTGCTTCGGAAACTGCTCACGATCATAAAACACCAGCCCCAGCGCAGCAGAATGCGCCTGAAACAGCACATCGGGCGCAACGGTACGGCGCTCTAACTCTGGTTTGCGCGGGAGGCGAGGGTCTGGGTTTGCGCCCAAGTAGGCATAGGGCCATCCATAAAACTGATTGGGCTGCACGGCGGCTAGGTAGTCTGGCACCAAATCATCGCCCAGTCCATCCCGTTCATTGACGGTGGCATAGAGTAACTTCGTCACGGGGTTAAAGGCTAACCCTACGGGGTTTCGGAGTCCAGAGGCATAGGTACGGCGATCGCTTCCGTCAGGGTTCATCACCTGAATGGTCGCGCGAGGCGCATCTTCAGGGTTGGCATTACTCTGCGACCCCACGCTGACGTATAGCTTTGTGCCATCTGGGCTAAAAATGATGTTGCGCGTCCAGTGCTGGTTATAGCCGCCTCCCGTTAGTCGCGTAATCACCGTTGGGGTACCTTGGAGTCGAGTTTGCCCAACCTGGTAGGGATAGCTCAGTACCGCGTCCGTATTGGCGATATAAAACGACTTCTGGTCTGGCGAAATTGCCATCCCCAAGGGCTGGTTTAAGTTTTCTGCAAATGCGATGTTCAGCTCAGCCACCCCATCCCGATTGGCATCTCTGAGAAGCCGGATCCGGTTGTCGTAGGATTCTGACAAAAATACGTCGCCATTGGGCGCAACCATCAGCCAGCGGGGGCGAGACAAACCTGAGGCAAAGGACTTGACTGTAAATCCTGCTGGAAGCTGAAACGTGACATTTTGCAGAAGCGATACGATATCAACCCTTTTAGAAGCCGATTCTGTAGCAAACGGAGCGGGTAAATCCTTAACTTGGATGCGAATCGGCTGAGGAAACAGAACAGATTCACGCGGGGCTGGTGCCGGAGATACTGCTTGGCGCTGCGCTATTTTTTGACTAGATACGCTCTGGCAGGCTGGGAGTGGGGCGATGAGACCAAGTAATGCGATCGCGATCGCCCACGGATCAAGAGATATAGATTTGAACGGCTGCATCAGCAAAACTCGCTCGCATGGGTTAAAGATATTGAGTACTGCGTCTTAATGCATTCATGCAGCAGGCTGCCACATTAACACTTCGACAGGTTAGGTTCAAAATAGGCTTAATCTTATGTTGACACACCAAACCAGAACGCTTAAATCATTCTGTAGAGAGAACTTAGCGTAAAACGCAAAACATACTATAGAACAAAGCTTTAGTGTTGAATCTAGACGTTGCGATTCAGCGCAAAAGTGCCTCAAAGCAAAATACACCAAAGGAACATCACAATGGTTCAGCGTGGATCTAAAGTCAGAATTCTTCGACCAGAATCTTACTGGTACCGCGAAGAAGGCACTGTTGCGTCCGTTGACCAAAGCGGCATCAAGTACCCTGTCATTGTCCGCTTTGAAAAAGTTAATTATGCTGGCGTGAATACTAATAACTTTGGCCTACACGAAGTCAAAGAAACCCAGCCTCCTGCTAAATCTAGCCAAAAGCCACCTGCTGCCACCCCTGCAAAGCAAACGCCTGTAGAAGCTGCCGCACGGACAACAGGTCAAGCCGCTGACGCGGAAGTCCGGTCTGGCGCAGCGCCAGAAGCTGCTGGCGCAGAAGACCCGATGACGCCGGGCGCACCCAATCAAGGAACCGAATCAAATTAGATATTCTTGATTGATCGTCCAGGATAAGACAAACTGGCGCTGTACCTTTCTGCTGACCCACCCTCATACAAAAAAGCAGAAGGTTCAGCGCTACTGCTGCCGCTCAACCTAATTTCGGCATCCGCCAAAGCCAAAGAACCCTTCAACATTGGTCTTTTTCTGTGTGCCGTTGGGCATCACTGCATTACAAACCTTTGCGTCTCCGCGCTCTAGCTCTCGGTAGTCAATCATGGCGTCTTTTAGGTTGGCTTCAGAGAAGTCAGTATCTTGGATAATGGCATTTCTAAAGTTGACGGCGCGGAGGTTGGCTCTCTTAAAGTTAGCCTTTTGCAAATTTGCCCCCGATAGGTTGGCGGCTTCTAGGTTAGCGTCCTTGAGCTTGGCATTTCTAAGATTGGCATTGCGCAAATCTGCCCCCACAAGGTTGCATCGTTCACATTCCCCCGTTTGTTTGAGGCGCTGTATATCTCTGGGGTCGGCACCCTGAGCAGCTTGGATCATTCCGAGCACGGCGGAAATGCTAACAGCCGCGATGTAGACAATGCGCTTCATTAATTAAAACTCCTTCAGATCAATGAGTGTTGAACACAGGCTATCTTTGGAACCTTAAGAAGCTTACAGCCTATTAGTTTGCTCCAAAAATTACCCTCAGTATGCAATCAAAGTCAATGCCCAGATGTGACGTGGCCTAACCCTACGATGTGATCATCGTCACTGCGGGAAAGTCTGTGGTGCATAATGGGGGCGATGTCTAAGGCGACTAGTTTTGAAGCTTCAGGTTGGCTTATTTCTACTGCTCACGGCAGGTTCTTTGGGGTTGGGGCTTTGGCTTCGCGATCGCCCTATCACCAAACCGCCCCACGCCCTGCTTTCCATCACAGGCAATGCCGTCGTCAGCCTTCCGGTAGAAGATTACGGCGGGCATCTTTATCTCGAGGGTAAAGTCAACGGTATTTCGACAAAAGACCTGATTTTAGACAGTGGTGCTGCCGATGTCTTTATCAGCGAGTCTCAGATAAAAATGCTAGGGCTTCAGTCACAAGGTAAAGTCAATATCCCTGGCAGATCTAAAACCATTCCAACGGCCTATGTCCCTAATCTCTCCCTTCAGTTAGGCGGCTCATTAACGCTGAAGGATCCAACCGCTGTGGTTATTCCCCAGGCTGAGGTCAAAGGGTTAGAGCAATATTTTGGACGGGCGGTCAGCGGCATCATCGGCTACGAACTCTTTGAGCAGCTGGTGGTTGAACTAGACTACCAGCGTCAAACCCTCCGGCTTCACCATCCCCAAACCTATCAATATCAGGGCAATGGGCAGCGTATTCCTTTGGTCATTGAAGGCGATCGCCCCTACATTAACGCGACCATCACACCCTACGGTTCCCCTACCCTACCCAGTAAGCTCATGGTTGACCTGGGGAGTAATGCGGCACTCTCCTTAACGGCAGCCTGTGGACTCGATCAGCGGCTGATTGCGGCAGCCCCCCGCACCCTACGGCGGAACCTTGCCACTATTCAGGGCGCGGACGAAATTGTGTTGGGACGGGTGCAAAGCTTAAGCATTGGGTCAATTGTGCTAAAGCAGCCCACTGCAATTTTGGGTAAAGCCAAGACAGGAGACTGCGATCGCCTCTCCGGCAAAATAGGCTATCAAATTTTGCGACAGTTTAAGGTAATTTTAGACTACCCGCACCGTCAGCTTATTCTAGAACCCCGCGCCCAGATCCCCTACGACTATGACCTCAGTGGGCTATGGCTAGAGGCGACGGGGCCACAGCTCAACCAATATCGCGTGGGCGCAGTCACAAAAAAAACACCTGCCGCAACAGCAGGTGTGAAAATCGGAGATCGAATTATACAGATTAACGGCACTCCCACATCGGCACAAACCCTAGCGCAAATTCGGCAGCAGTTAAGCCAAGTGGGGCAAACCGTAACGCTACGCCTTCAGCGAGAGAAAAAGCAGTTTTTGGTTCGTCTAAAGCTTCAGCCGCTGCTTTAAGCCGACAACCGTAGCGGCGTTCTAGCCGGAATGGGTTCGGCTAAAACATGAACAGGCCGCTCCATCAGTGAACCCACTAACAGCCGACGATACAAATCGCTGAGCTGCGCTGCAACACCCGTCCAGCTAAAGTTTTCCTGCACCCAGGTGGTGGCCTGCGTTCTAACTTGCGCCGACCAGTGAGACTGGGTTAAAACCTGCTCCATTGCGACGGCAAACCCCTCAATATCTTGAGGTGCAACCAGTAGCCCTGTTTCGTCAGGAACCACCGTAAACTTTAGACCGCCTACGTTTGAGGCAATCACAGGCGTACCGCAGGCCATCGCCTCAATGGCAACCAACCCAAACGGCTCATAGTGACTGGGGATGACGCAAACATCCGCAGCGGTATAGTACAGCGGCAGACGGTCATGCCCCACCTGGCCTACAAACGTGGTGTGATCCGCAATGCCCAGTTCTGCCACCAATGCCTCAATTCGCGATCGCTCATCGGCATCGGCTTGCCCAGGCTGACAGCCCCCCACAATTACAAGCCGGAGCTGCGCCTTAAGGGTGTCTTCTGTGCGCTCATAGAGCTGGGCAAAAGCCCTGACTAAGGTTTCAATGCCTTTACGGGGGTCAAATCGCCCCACATATACGACTACTTTTTCATCTGAGCCAAACCCTAGGACTGATCTCGCGTCTGCTTGAGGCATGAGGTGAAACGTCTCTACATCGGTGCCACAGGGAATCACCTCTACATAGCCACCCGTAGAAACCAGCGATCGCAGATGCTCTTGCTCTTGAGGGCTGGTCGCCACCACGCAGGTTGCCTGCTCTAAAATTTGTTGTTCTGCGGCAAGACGAGTTTGGGCAATGGGAGGCCGCGCCAAATTTTGGTACTTCACCGCACCCAAAGAATGATAGGTATGCACAAGCTGGATATTGCTCACCTGCTTAAGCTGAAGCCCCACCCAGCCCGACATCCAGTAGTTGGTATGTACCAGAGGATAGTTGCCGCCGTCCTTCGCCTGAAACTTCAGCAGCGCTTCGACAAACTCCGGCATGTACTGAAACAGCTCGTCGCGGGGCACAAAGTGCTCTGGGCCGGCACTCAGCCGAATGGTGCGGCAGTAAGGGCTGTGCTGCACAATCACGGCATCGTCTGCCCGCGTTTTGCGTGTAAACATATCCACCTGCCACCCTAAGCGCGCGAGGGCTTCACCCACTTTGCGAACATAGACATTTTGCCCACCCGCTTCTTCTCGACCAATATCAGCAGCAGGATCGCCATGCTCAGAAATTAGGGCGATCGACTGACGAGATGGAATTGATCGCCGCGAGACGGCAAAAGAAGAAGACTTTGATTTTAGACTCTCAGGTCTGGAGCTGTGGCCTATTAATGTTGTTTGCATAACATTCGGTTCCGTTGCTTCATTTCATTACTTAATGACTAGAATTTGGCTTGCGCCTGAGCCTGACGGCTCCTTTAACCTATTAATGACTGGTCAACAAAACAGGGGTACGGCTATGACCATTTTTGGAGGCGACACCAGAAGCCAACTGGCAGTATACGGCTTCGTAGCCATCAGTCATTTGCGTGACGCTAAAGTGAGCCGTAACGTGGTCACGACAGGCCAAGCGCTCAATTTTGTCAATATCTCTAACAGCTTGGACACATTCTTCAACGGTGTCGCACAAATAGCCCGTTTTGCCATGGGCAATGACCTCCGGTGTAGAGCCAAGGCGCATTGCAACCACGGGCGTACCCGCTGCCATAGACTCAATCATCACCAAGCCGAAGGGTTCACGCCAGGTAATGGGGAATAAAGTGGCGATCGCTCGTCCCATTAACTCGTTCTTCTGAACGTGTTTCGCCTCACCCAAAAACTGAATCTGGCGACCATCAATGTGTGGCTTAACCTCACGCTCAAAAAATTCTTCATCTACGGGATCAACTTTCCCTGCCATTTTGAGGAGCAGTCCCGTTTTTTGGGCAATGGCGATCGCATGATGCGGCCCTTTCTCCGGCGACATTCTGCCCAGAAACGCGAGATAGGGCGGCTCATCTGCCGTTGGGAAAAACCGATGACGATTGACATCAATCGCGTTGTAGACCGTCGCCACACAGTTCAGACCCAGTTGCGAATCAACCTGGGAATTAGAAATACTCACGTAAGGCTGCTCTTTAGCATGGTGAAAGAGCTTAGCGCTATCAGGCGTAAAAATACCGTGCAGCGTATGCACGGTCGGGGTTTTAATCAATTTTGCATAAGGCAGAGCCGCAAACCCCATGTGAGAGTGAATAATGTCAAACTCCGCAGCACGCTGATAAACATGACTCAGCTGAAGCGCTTCATAAACGCTGTACTCCTTGACCGCCGCATCAAGGCGTAAAGCCCTAGGGTGAATGGAAGACAGCTTTGCCGCAGTCGTAGAATCTCCAGACGCAAATAGCGTCACATCATGACCTCGATTCACCAGTTCATCAGTTAGTAAACCCACCACCAATTCAATGCCGCCGTAGGCAGGAGGGGGGACACTTTCCCATAGGGGCGCAACTTGAGCAATTCTCATCATCTCTCTCCTTGAGCTAAACGCTAGCAAAGAAAAAGTTCGTTGTTTCTCTGGCGTTGCTCGATAAAGTTTGCTTAAGATTCAGTAAAAAACGTCAGTGCTTACGACATTATAGCTGGCCTCAATTCATGGAGTACAGTACGGATTTCCGAATTATTCTCTATAATCGCAATTATAAATGATTCAGATTTTGACTTGGTTAATACTAGTTAATTTTTGCCAATAGTCTCATAACTGGCTCTAAAAGCTTATTCAAGAAAGGATTATAGCTTTCATATCTATTTCAAATTGGAGAATTTTTACTACTAGCCAATCATAATTCGACCAAAGAGTATTGAAGAACTACATTAGATAGATTCTTCAGTAAACCAAAAGGAAGATATAAATCCCTTGAAAATATATTTTCAAGGGATTTATCGTGTTAGTAGGCTTCTATTGAAGGTGAGGGACAGAACACCATTACACTTCAGGTCTTACAGGGTGCGTGAAGAATATCTGCCGCCTCTACACAACACATACAGCAGGCGTTATAGTCTTTGCAGATCCGTCACAAACCGGAACAAACCACTGGGCTGCTGACCTGTGAGGAACTTCATTCATGGGCGGAGCGTTAACCTCATCTATCTAGTCATCCGAGGAATTATGAACGATACAAGACTTAGCTTTGTGTGCATTTTGGGCGCAATGATGGCAGCAAGCTTTACACTCTCACATCCGCTTCATGCCCAAACCAATCGTGAGGTGGTACAGCCGAGTCCTCGTGTGTGGGTGAAACCTGCCCCTCGTGTGTTGGTAAAACCCAGTCCTAGTCCAGCCATTCAGAAGCCCATTTCAGTCTCACCAGTGCCTGGGTTAGAGGCCAAGTTTGAGGGGTTGAGAGATTCTCAAGGGCAAGTTTGCGTAAGCCTGTTCTCTGGCGCGAATGATTTCCCAAGGGACAGCAGCCCTGATTTACTTCTCAAACGCTGTGCGCCTGTCTCTAATAAAACAGCTTCTATTGTATTTAGCGATCTTAAGCCTGGAGACTATGCCATTGCCGCAGTTCATGACGCAAACAGCGATTCAAAACTGAATAAAGGAGATTTTGGCATCCCAGAAGAAGGGTTTGGATTCTCTAACAATCCTGAAATTGGATTTAGCGCTCCTAGCTTTGCTGAAACTAAGTTTAAGGTTTCAGGCACTCCGTCTGTGGTGCAAATCAAGCTCCGTTATATGAAGTAGGTTTTAGGAAATAATGGCGCAGGTGGGCAGATCCGAGTGCGGGTATAGTTAAAGGGTGAGGTAGAACGCTGAATTTGCCTGGATAGTTAATCTATACATGTTTGCGTCAGAGGATCACTATGTTAGAACTCGTGCAAGCTGTACTCCGAAGTGACGAAAAATCAGACTTTCGTGAGCTTGTTGCTAAGTTTCGCAGCACTGACAGAAAGTATCTCCTGCGCAACGAGATTTTGCAGGCATTTGAGCAAACGTGCCAAGATCTTAATAAGCCTCCCTATTTTTTCCATAGCTCCCGCCTTGGGGAGTTGATTCACCTCACCCACGAAATTCTGCTAGAGAATGAAAGCCTGTGGATTATTTTGCGCCCCCGCATTGCGCGGCAGGTTATTTTGCGCGTGTCTGCCGACCTCAGTAGCGTAGACTCAATGCCCACAGAGGCGCTGCTCGATTTACGCGATCGCCT
>JANNDV010000260.1:0-9907 GCA_031387975.1 Acaryochloridaceae cyanobacterium OTE_75_metabat_521
CGGTGTCGGTTCTGAGAAACCTAAGGTCTCGAGACATTGAACGCGTTGTTGAGACAGACCGAGCTGACTGAACAATGAGGTCATGCATTCTCCTAATAGCGGGTCAACAATGTGCCGCCGCTCAAATTTGAAAAGGTCTGCTCAGAACTCGCCCCAAAAAGGCAAACAGCAGACACATCCACAGAGATAAAGCAAGAGGCTAGTGCTTCTGGCTTATCTTTCCGTAAACTGGAATTCAGCAGAGCAGCGTCACTAAAACAAATGTGCGCTTAGATGAAGGTCATTGCGAATGGTTCACCTTGCACATTTCTATTCTGCAACAAACCGTTACAAAAAGCGAATGATTGAGGAGATAAATTTCTCCCGTTGTGCTGATCAAACCCTGTAATACTTACTAAACGGTCGTGATTTGGGGCATATTAAAAAGATTTTGCGCTGTCATCAAATGACCATATAAGTCGTAGGGGTCGGCATCTGTAATTTGCACGAGCGCCATGGTTCCCAGCCGAGCCGAGGCGGGTTGGGTATCTCCAGCATTAGCTTCAGGGTTGGGCTGAATGTAAACTAAGCCGTCTACGTCCGGCGAGAACCGCGCCGAGCGACCAATGAGCTGGCCTGTACTGGGGTTTTCTTGCTCAATCAAAACTTGGACGGTTTTACCGATTTGTTTCTGGTTGTTGCGTAGAGAAATGGGCTGCTGAAGCGCCATGATGCGATCGCGGCGAGCATCCATCACCTCCTGCGGGAGCTGGTCGGGTAAATCATAGGCGGCGGTGCCTTCTTCAGCCGAGAACGTAAATACGCCCACATGGTCAAATTCGTGGCGCTCAAGAAAGGCGCACAAATGCTCAAAATGCGCCTCGGTTTCACCAGGGAAACCCACAATGAGCGTGGTTCGCAGCACCGCGTCCGGCAGTTCGGCCTTGAGGCGTTCGATGATGGCATCATTAACGCGACCCTGCCAAGGACGGTTCATCGCCTTCAGCATTTCAGGGTGAGAGTGCTGGAGGGGCAAGTCTAGGTAGGGCAGAATATTATTGGTTTCGCGGATGGCGGCAATGACTTCAGGGGTGAGTCCGGTGGGGTAGGCGTAGTGCATCCGAATCCAGGGCACGTCTACTTTACCGAGTGCCTGCAACAGCTCCACGAGCTTTGGTTTGCCGTAGATATCGGTGCCGTAGTTGGTGGTAATTTGCGAAATCAGAATCAGCTCTTTGACTCCTTCGGCAGCAAGCTGCTGGGCCTCAGCCACAATAGACTCAATAGTGCGCGATCGCTGGTTGCCGCGCAGGTGCGGAATGATGCAGAAGGCGCAGCGGTAGTCACAGCCCTCAGCAATCCGAAGATAGGCCACCCCTTCGGTGGTCGTGCGGTAGCGCGGGGTGTGTTCGTCGGCGATGTAGGTGGGTTCTGCACTCACCTCTTTAACGCGTTCGCCAAGTTCTACGCGCCCAATCACGTCTACGATTTTGTGATAGTCGCCTGTCCCCACCAACGCAACGGCCTCAGGGAGTTCCTCTAGAAGCTGCTCTTGAAAATGCTGCGCCATGCAGCCCGTAATCACAATTTTTTTATTGGCTTCTGCCAGCTCAACGAGGGTGCGTACCGACTCTTCGCGGGCAGACTGAATAAAGCTGCAGGTGTTGACGATGACGTAGTCCGCAGCTTCTTCATCGGTATCTACGGAGTAGCCAGCCTCGACCAGAAGGCCCAGCATGTGTTCGGTATCGATCCGGTTTTTCTCACAGCCTAGGTGCGAGACGGCAATAGTGGGAGATTCAGCCATAGGAAGCAGGGGTTTAACGAAATTTTTAAGTGATGAAATGATGACAAACGGCAATAATCAGAAGATGCACGCTCTCAAATCCTATCCCATGTCATCGCCAACGGGTTTTGCGCTGGCACAACTACGGACGATTTCTCAAGCTAAAAACTTAAAATTTCAGGCTTTTCACGGATGTTGATACTGGGCGATCGCCTGATAATAATAGAGCGAATGCATTGAAACGATGCAGCGTGACCTAAAAAACGTAGGTGTCATCACAGCTCAGTGATTTAATTTATTGCTTCTTAGTAACGGGATAGACCTTCTATAAACTTATCGTTTTCGTCAGGAAAATTTGCCCATCACCAATTAAAAACATCCAATTTTTACAACCTAATTTAGTGAATTATTATGCAGGTTTTGGACAACCACGGGAACCAGGATCTAATCCATTCAGTTCAGCAGTCTATCCTTGAGCGTCAAGTCCTTGAGAGTGTCCTAAAAATTGCACAATCGCTGGACGCTAGTGAGATCCTTAATACCGCAGCTCATATGGTACACGACCTTTTGCGCGTTGATCGAGTTGTGATCTATCAACATCATAAAATGGGGCAGGGCATCATTGCTGCTGAAAGTGTTAGGACAGGTTGGCAGACCATTTCGGGGATGAAAGTCAACGATTTGAGCGACTTGCAGTGCTTAGCAGATCGGGGTGCTGGCTTAAAATTCCAAACTGGCGATGATGGGATTGAAGATTCTTTATTGGATCAAACGAATTACGGTCTATTGAGGTTGGTGCAACAGCAGATTAAGTCTAGTTTAGTGATTCCCTTGGTCATAGATAGCCAGAATTGGGGTGCAATTGTGGTTCATCACTGCGCTCGTTTCCATGATTGGGAGACCGCTGAAATTGAAAGCTGTCAACTTTTAGCGCAGCACGTTGCGATCGCCCTTCAGCGTGCCCTCCAACTCGAACATCAACAGCAGGTCATCCGTGACCTTCAGCGCGCTGAGCAGGCGCTTCAAGACAAAAACTACCAGCTTAAAAGCTTAGTCAATCAGCAGAATTTTTCAACCCTTCAGGCAAACGCACAGCTTAAGAATAAAATTGCTGAGCTAGAACAAACCAACGATACCCTTGAGCTACAGACGGCAAAATCACACATTCTGGCGGACTTTATTCTAAAAATTCGCCAATCCCTAGAGTTAGAGCAGATCCTCGACACTACGACTTCAGAGATTCAGCGCTGTCTTCAGGTAGACCGACTCGCCGTGTGCCGCATTGATGCCCATAAAACTGGCACCATCATTGCTGAGTCAGTGCTTGCGCCGTGGCCTTCGCTACTTGGGGTTGAGTTCTCGGCTGAGTTGTTTTCAGCCAAGTGTCAGCAGGGTCTGAGTCAAGTGCCCCATAGAGCCGTGTCTAATGTGGACGTAGCCTACCGCGATACTGTCCCCCAAATGGTCAAAGTGCTAGAAGACTGGGGCGTAAAGGCAAAGGTTGTGGTTCCGATTTTGCAAGGGCCTAATCTGTGGGGATTTATCATTGCCCATCAGTGTAGAGATGTTCGAGACTGGATGCCTGCTGAGCTAGACTTGCTGACCCAGGTGGCTGCTCATGTTTCTATTTCTATTGAGCAGGCAGAACTCCATCAAAGGCGACAGCAGGCACTCGAGGTTAGCAGTCGCACAGAGCAAATGCTGGTGGTTCAGCATGAGCAAATTGGCTACGTGTTGGCATCCAGTCCCGGCGTTTTGTATAGCTCTCTTGCCCAAGGTCTTTATCAGCGCATCTTTTTTGGCACGAATCTATTTGAACTGCTGGGCTACAGTTCTCTAGACGCCATTGAACCTGATTTTTGGGCGAACTGCATCCACCCCGAAGACAGACCCTCGGTGCAGCTTCTAAGCGATCGCCCTCTCATTAGCCAAGAATACCGATTTCGTCATAAGGACGGCTCCTATCGCTGGCTTTACGATCAGCAAAAGGTTGTCTATGACAAAAGTGGCAAGCCCTTAGAGTGGATTGGCTACTGCGTTGACATTAGCGATCGCAAACAAATCGAAGAAAAGCTCAAATCATCCCTGGCAGAGAAAGAAATCCTGCTCCAAGAAATCCATCACCGCGTCAAAAACAACCTCAACATCATTATTAGTTTGCTTAACCTGCAATCGAGCTATGTGACCGATGATGCCATCATCGACATGTTTACCGATAGCCAAAGCCGCATTCGCACAATGGCACTCATTCATGAACAGCTCTATGGCTCTGAAAATTTAGCGCGACTGAATTTTGCCGATTACGTCGGTGACTTGGTGCATCATTTAGAGATGGCCTGCCAAACCGCGACTGATAAGGCAATTGAGCTTTGCGTCAACATCGCCCCTGTGAGCTTAAATTTAGAAACCGCAACGCCCTGCGGGTTAATTCTCAATGAGCTAATTACCAATGCGTTTAAACATGCATTTAGAGACGGCAGATCAGGCAAAATCTCAGTTACGCTAACGCGTCATGATCACGAGCTTCATCTGGTGGTGCAAGATAACGGCATGGGCTTTCCGCCCTATCTCGATTGGCAAAACTCTCCAACCCTAGGCTTACGCCTGGTTCGGATCTTAGCGCGACAGCTTGAAGGAACGCTGACACAGAGTTCTAGCCAAAAGTCCGGCACTTACTTTTGTCTTAAGCTATCTGAGTTAGCCTATAAATCTCGCCTTTAAGCGCTTTTGCCTGTTTCCCGACTGAAACTCCCTTTTGCAATCAAAATCTCACAATGAACCAATCCCCTGACTCTATTCCGGCCTCTATTCTGATTGTTGAGGATGAACTTATCGTTGCGGAAAGTTTGTCCCTTGATTTACAGCGCAAAGGTTATGCGATCGCCGGAATTGTCAGCTCTGGCGAAGAGGCCATTGATGCCATTTGGCTAATGCAGCCCGATTTAATCTTGATGGACATCATGCTCAAGGGATTTCTGGATGGTATTGAGACCAACAGGTTGATTCAGAATCGAGCCTCGGTGCCCATCATCTATATCACTGCATTTTCAGATCAGGCAACATTAGATCGCGCCAAGCAGGCAGGGGAACCGTTGCACTACTTGGTTAAGCCCATTCGGCTTAAGGATTTAGTCAAAATGATTGAGGCTGTATTAACAGAAGCAGACTCACGCAAAGTTTTGAGTTCATCGACTGCACCACTAACAGCCGAAAACTATCCAAATTTCCCTCAATCACCCGCATCAGGACAGGAACGCATTCAATACAGCGAAATTGATCTGAGCTTCTTTGACATTAATGGCTAGGCTTAACCTCTCAGCGCACCAGCCATAGAAGGCATTGCTGCACCATTTTGCCCAGCATCGTCATCTTCGCTCAGGCCAAAAACTTGGTTAAAAACCTTCTGAACCTTATAGCCAGTGTCGATAGATTCTAGAGGATCTTTACGAAGACGATGACGCAGGCAAAGGGTTATCACACGCTTAATGTCGTCTACGGTTGCTTCAGTGCGTCCTTCAAAGGCAGCCAAAGCCTTGGCGGCTCGATTGGTTACAATATCGCCGCGCAGTCCATCTACGTCTAGCTCTGAGCAAACCTGAGAAATATTGACGCGCAGGTCGTGGTCTAGGCTGACGTGACTCAGGCGCTGCTGAGCCTCCACAATTTTTTCTTGAAGCGCCGTCTGCTGGGGCTGATGATCTTCTAAGAACACCTGAGGATTTTGGTCAAACCCAGTCCGCTCTTCTACAATCTGCACGCGCAGGTGCGGATCTCTCACGGTACGAATTTCAGCATGCATCCCAAAGCGATCGAGCAGTTGAGGGCGCAGTTCGCCTTCTTCTGGGTTGCCAGAGCCGACCAGGACAAACCGTGCTGGGTGACGAATAGAAATCCCTTCGCGCTCAACAGTGTTCCAGCCTGAGGCGGCGGAGTCTAGCAGAACATCCACAAGGTGATCATCGAGCAGATTGACTTCATCGACGTACAAAATGCCGCGATTGGCCTTAGCCAATAGCCCTGGCTCAAAGGCTTTAATCCCATCAGACAGTGCCTTTTCAATATCAATGGTGCCGCATACGCGGTCTTCGGTTGCGCCGAGGGGAAGGTCCACCATCGGGACTTTTTTAGCCACTAAAACGAGTGTTTTGCCTTCAGCAATGAGCGCCTTAACCTCATCGCTCATCATTTCTGGGTCGCTGGGGTGGCTGCTGAAGGGGTCATTTTCGACCACTTCAATATCGGGCAGCAAATCAGCCAGGGCGCGAATGGTTGTGGATTTGCCCGTGCCGCGATCGCCCATAATCATCACGCCGCCAATGCGGGGGTCAATGACGTTAAGAATGAGAGCCAGCTTCATTTCTTCTTGGCCTACAATCGCCGTGAAGGGATAGACCGCTCGCTGAGGGGTATTAACAGTTGCGCTCACAGAATTACCTGAGTTCTAGAATGATCTGGCGTTTCTCATTGTGCCATAAATCCCTACCTGACTTACGCTATTACACGGCAGCAAATGCCTCACAATGAGAACAACTAAGCCGAAAGACGTGACGAGAACCGTATGAAAAGAGCTTTATTGGTCGGGACTGTACTGCTGCTAACGGTTGGATACGGATTCATTGGAGCCAAGGCACAACCCTCGGCTTCAGCGCCAGAGCAGTCCGTTGTAACGCCTAAACCGCCGCTATCTGCATCGCGACCCACTTTAAAATTGCTGACGGCAGGGGCAGCCCCTCGACAGATTATTCGGTTCAAGCCCGCCGTCAATTCAAAACAGATCGCCACAATGTCAATGGACATGGATATGGGACTGGCGATCGCCAATAAATCCATGCCGACCAACAAATTACCCACGACGGTACTGACCTTTGAAACCCTCGTGAATCAGATTGATGCCAATGGAGATATTCACTATCAGTTTCGATATACAAACGTTGATGTGGTGGGGGTAAGCAAACTGCCCTCTACGCTGGTTGCCCAACTGCGCACTCAGCTTCAGAAGCTTAAAGGGGTTCGGGGAGTGGTTGTAGTAGATAGTCGAGGACAAACCAAGTCAGGGAAATTTGACCTCCCCCCAGAACTCGATAGCGCGAACAAACAAATGCTCAAACAAATGACTCACTCGGTAGAGCAGTTGTCTGCCCCTGTGCCAGAGCCTGCCCTTGGGGTAGGCGCAAAGTGGCAGGTTGTTTCTGCGCCTAAACTAAACGGAATCGCTATTAAACAAGTCACAACCTATGAACTGGTGAGTTTTCAGACAGGCGGCATGACGATGAACGTCACGCTGGCACAACAGGCTACACCCCAGCAGATGAATGCGACTGGACTTCCCAACGGCAGAACGTTGAGGCTAAAGTCTCTTTCTGGAACGGGGAAAGGCCAAGTAACTACGAAGTTTGACCGCCTAATGCCCATTAGTTCAAACATGATCTCTCAGATCCGCTCTGAGATGGAGTCACCTAACCCAACTGGAGCATCCATGAAGATGACCACGAATACAAAGATGGCGTTAACGCTCAAGTCAAAATAGCGCTGTTAATTTCAAGCTGTTAATTTCAAAGTGATGGCTTCACTGCGACTTTGGGCGATGCAGAATCGGACAGAAAACCAACCTGTCCTGGAGGCCAAAACCGAATGTTGGCGCGCCCTATGACATTAGATTTAGGCAAAAAACCCCAAACGTGGGAGTCATTGCTGTTGTTGCGGTTATCGCCCATCATAAATAGCATTCCTGCTGGCACCTGTACCGCTGGCATTTCATAGGCAGGTGGTTCGGCGATATAGGGTTCGCTGAGGGGGGTTTGGTCAACGTATACGCGGCCTTGATGTACCTGCACGGTTTGACCCGCGATCGCAATCACCCGCTTAATAAACGCTTGGTCGGCAGGGTAGCCTGCCACTTGAAGCTGGGTGGGTGGGTAAAACACCACCACATCTTTAGGGTGCGGATCTCTAAACCGATAGGAGAGCTTTTCGACCACAATGCGATCGCCCGGGTACAGCGTGGGCACCATCGACGGCGACGGAATATAGCGCGACTCTGCCACAAAACTGCGAATTACCACCGCCAAGATAATCGCCACCACAATGGTGAGGATATTGTCTTTTTGCTGTCGCCATAAATTAGCCCATCGTGAGGCAGAAGGGGCGGTCGCCTCGACTGTTTCCTTTATCATGCGTGGTGCCGATACTCTACAAATTAAAAATTACTTAGTACAGTCGCTTAATGATATAGTCCGTCAGCTCCACCAGCGCCTGTTTAGAGGGTGAAGATGACAGCTTTTCGAGACGCTGGAGCGCCTGGGCAGAGAAAGATTCTGCCAACGCCCGCGATCGCGCAATGCCTTGGCTGTTGTTAATGAGGGCGATCGCCTCTTCTAAATCCCCTGGCTCAGTTAGCTCCCGCTCAATCAGCACCTGAAGGTAGGGCTTTTCTTCCATCGCAAATAGCACAGGGGCGGTTAAATTGCCGCTTTTGAGGTCAGACCCCGCAGGCTTGCCGAGGGCATCTGTGGTGCCCGTAAAGTCTAAGATGTCGTCTACCACCTGAAATGCTAAGCCAACGCCTCGCCCAAACTGATAGAGGTCTTCTTGTAAATCAGCAGAGACATCGCTCAATACCCCAGCGGCCTTAGCGCTATTGGCAATGAGGGACGCCGTTTTGTAGTAAGACTTTTCTAAATAACTTTCTATAGACACATCCGTATCAAAGCTACTTAAGCCCTGCTGAATCTCGCCTTCGGCAAAGTCTTTGATCACCTCTGAGAGCAGCTTAACCACAGGCAGGCTGTCTAGGTTTGCCAAATACCAAGACGCTTGGGCAAACATAAAGTCGCCAGCCTGGATGGCAATGCGGTTGCCAAACCGATAGTTGACCGTCTCTACACCGCGCCGCATATCGGCCTCATCTACCACGTCGTCATGGAATAGGCTGGCGGTGTGAATCATCTCCGTAATTTCGGCTAGACGACGATGACGTGCCGAAATGTCGTCATCGTCCGAAATCGCCCGCGAGAGCAAAAATACGATGGCGGGTCGCATTCGCTTCCCCCCAGCTTGAAACAGATGCTCGGCGGCGTCATATAAAATTGGATTCCTAGCCCCAACAAGCTTTTTCAAATTCTCCACCAGTTGGTCAAGATCTGCTTCAACTGGCGCAAAGAGGGAGGTTACTGAGGTCATGGAGTTTGCTATCTCGACGGATACTCAAACGAAAGATTACAAAATTTTACATATTCCTCTCACATTTTAAGCGAACCTTTCAGAATTAAGGTGCCGTCTCTCAGAATTGGGTCTGTATTTTGGCGACGATATCTGCGGTTGGTATGGTGTAGCAAGGCAGATAGACCCACTTTTGTCGCCCACCGCCCCGCCTAAATTTTCTGTACAACGCTCAGTACAACTTACTATGACTCATTCTTCTCTGCCCCCCACCGATGGCGATACCAAGCCGCTGACTCCCCTCAGAGCACTGACCGGAGCGGCGATCGCAGGGGGAATGACAACACTGCTTTATCGCCTAACCACCTCGGTGGTGCAGTCCCTCATGACGCACCCGACCGTTTCTCACAGCACTATTGTGATGAACCTATCGGCAGCGGTCCGCACCTTAGTAATTGGCGGAATGACCATGGGCACCGGAATTTTTGGATTTGTGACCCTTGGACTTGTGGCGTTGGCCGTCAAGTTAGTTTTACAGCCAGCCTCGTCTCCTAACTCTGAAACCTAGACAGATCAGGCATTTGCCACGAGTTCATATTTCTGTGGCGGCAGCTTGAGGGGATCAAGATGTGACCCTGTGTTAAATCTAGTAGAGCGGTTCGAGCAATCTCTTGAAAAGCATTCCTCAAGATAGCTATTCAGAGTGGGCGATCGCCTTGTAATATCAATAAGGGGCAATGCAATTCAAGATGAGCGAATCTTTCTCATTCTGCTTGCACGACCAAAATCCTGTGCTGTTGAAAGATTGATAAAAGAGGGAACCGTAGTTATGAGCAGTAAGCCAGACCGCGTGGTACTGATCGGCGTTGCCGGAGACTCTGGGTGCGGTAAATCCACCTTCCTCCAACGCCTGACAGACTTGTTTGGGGAAGATTTTATGACCGTGATCTGCCTGGACGACTACCACAGTCTGGATCGCTATCA
>JANNDV010000265.1:0-4950 GCA_031387975.1 Acaryochloridaceae cyanobacterium OTE_75_metabat_521
TTGTTTCACGAAGCAGAAACACAGGCTTGCGTCCCTTTATCAGTAAAGGTTTTCCCTGGGATGGGAATAAACTCCCAACTGTAGGACTTCGGCTGTAAAACGAATTTAATAACGCCGTAGGTAGCCGTATTTTGGACTTCGCTGTTGGGTCGAACGGTTGCTAATTCTCGGAGTTCTGCACCACCCGTCCCCACTACAAACTCACGGATACCGCGCTTGGTTTCAGTCTTGCCCTCTGGGTTCTGAGCTGCAAAGCGTTCGTATTGATGATCATGCCCATTAACCACGACATCCACACCAGCGTTATACAGCGTTTGCCAAAGATCCTTCATTTTGGGGTTATTACCATGCAGCCCTGAACTGAAGACGGGATGGTGCCAGTAGGCCAAGGTACAGGCTTTGGGATGGGCTGCCAGATCGGCCTTAAGCCACTGCTCTTGTTCTGAACCCGTTTGGGCATCAATATTGCTGTTGAGCGCCACGACATGCCACTCACCTAAGTCATAGCTGTAGTACCCCTTGCCCACGGCTCCGGCCTTAGACCCAAAATAGGCATAGTAAGGATCGCCATTGGGAGAGTTGTATTCGTGATTGCCAGGGGTTGGATAGGTGCGTGCCTTAAAACGTCCCCAAGTTGGGTCGTAGCACTTTTGAAAGTCTTCTGTTGTCCCATTCGGATAGGCATCATCGCCTGCGGTAAAGACTGTACCTGGAATTTTGTCAATGAGCTGTGCGGTTAGCTCATCTTCTGGTTTAGAGCATTCTGCAATGTCTCCTGCACCCACAAATACCGGATCTGAGGACGTGACGGCAGCAGCTTTGCCTGGGACAGGCTTCAGGGATGCCGCAGGAATTATGAGTGATGGTGGCTTTGAGGGAACAGTGGCTGGCTTTGCTTTGACCGCAGGAGAAGGCAAAGGGGGCTTCTTAGACTGAGCCTCAATTTGCTGTTGCACAAGCCCACATCCGCCCAGAATAGCGAATAGAAGTAATTCAATCTGGAAGTATTTGTGCGTGGGAGTCATTTAATTTAAGCGGTGTCCTTCGTAACGGCAGCGATTGAGTCAAAACAAATTTTAATGGTCACGGTTTCAAGGGCAGCCGCTTTGGGTAGGTTGAGCGGGGCTGGTTGTGCGAGATGCTGTGGTGGTTAGCAATTGGGCAAGGGCGATCGCCGCTTTCATGCTCATCGCGTCGGCAATCCCTTTACCTGCAATATCAAAGGCGGTTCCGTGGTCTGGGGACGTTCGGATAAACGGTAGGCCAATCGTCGTATTCACCGCGCGGTCAAAGGCCATCAGCTTAACGGGAATGAGTCCTTGGTCATGATACAGCGCAAGATAGGCGTCGTGGGGTGATCTGTCTTGCAAGGGCGTTTGCCCAAACCAGGCCTGTCCGGGTCTAACCCACATCGTATCGGGCGGAATGGGACCTTCTAAGTTGGCCTGTGGGTGGCGATCGCGCATTTGCTTGAGCCAAGGCACCAGCCAGTCCAGTTCTTCGGTGCCAAGCTGCCCCTGTTCTCCGTTGTGGGGGTTCAGACCTGCGATCGCAATACTGGGCGAGTCAATTCCAAATAAGTCCCGCAGGGTTTCAATCAGCAAGTCTAGTTTTAGCGTCATTAATTCAGGGGTGAGTGCAGAAGGCACCTGAGCTAGGGGAATGTGGGTGGTGGCGAGGAGTGCGCGTAACTGCCATTGGGTAAACGGTGACGTTGCCACAAACATCATGCCAAACCGACTAACCCCAGCTTTTTCGGCGAGTAGTTCGGTTTGACCAGGGTAGAGATGCCCCGCTGCTTTCCACGCTGATTTTGCGATAGGGCCGGTCACGATGCCAGCGTAGTTGACCGCTAGGGTTTGGGCGATCGCCATTTCTAAATAGGCAAAACTGGCAGCGCCTGTGTGGGCTGAGGGAGAACCTAAGCACCAGTCTCCAAAACTCCTCTGTGGCTCAATCACGTTCAGCGTATCGGGATGGGCAAGATATTTTTGAACGTAGGCTGTGCCTTGAGACTGCTCAATGTGGCGATAGGTTTGGTGAAGGGTGTGGCGATCGCCAAAAACCGTAATGCCATCGGACTCATTTGCCAGCGCTTTCAGCACAACTTCTGGGCCAATTCCGGCTGGGTCGCCGATGGTTAGTGCTAAAGCGGATGAGGAAACAACAGAAATGGGCTTGGCTGCGGTGATGGTCATCTTGGCAAAGCTGCTGAGGAGATGTATCTACAAGCGTAGCGACTTGACTCTGTTCTGCACAGCGTCACTAGCCGACACGACACTGCGGCTGACAGTTAGGGCAAAAATGACAGGATCTTCCCGCCATGCGAATTTTTTCAATGGGTGTGGCGCACACGCGACACGGTTCCCCAGCACGGCGGTACACCCAGGCCACGCTGCCATAGTTACCGTTAATGCCCGTCACCTGCCGGAAATCGCTAAAGGTGGTGCCCCCTTCACTCAATGCCTTTTGAATCACCGATACGATCGCCCCATACAGCTTTTCAATCTCTTTAGCGGTTAGGCTGTGGCAGGGTCGAGTCGGGTGGATACCGCCTAAAAATAAAGACTCATCGACGTAGATGTTGCCTAGCCCTGCAATCAGGGTTTGGTCGAGGAGGGCATTTTTGATGGGGCGATCGCGTCCTTTAACCACAGCCGCTAAATAAGCAGGTGTAAACGCCTCTGAAAGCGGTTCTGCACCTAAAGCACCCATTCCAGCCATGATTTCGTTGGGGTCTTCGGTTGGGGGAATCCACCACATCTGCCCAAAGGTGCGCTGGTCTACAAACCTAAGCGCTTGATGTTGCTCAAACCGTAGCTGCACACGCGTATGTTTAGAAAGCGGCACGGCCTCTGCCAACCACAAGAGCTGACCCGTCATACGTAAATGAACGCCTAGCCACCCTGCTGGCTGAGCTGTATTTAGGCCAGGTCGCTCCAAATGCGCCAGTAAATACTTACCGCGTCGGTTCCAGGTCGAAATTTGTGCGCCTTGCAGCCCCTCCTGAAACCGTTCGACTGAGGGATAAGCTACGGTTCGTGTTAGCAATACTTCAATATCGGCGATCGCCATGCCGCAGGTCGCCTCATTAAGTCCAAGGCGAACCGTCTCAACTTCGGGCAGTTCGGGCACGGCAATATCTCTTCTTCATCCTGTATACAGTTTTGCCCATTGTAGCCAATATCTGATCTCCACCTGCTTCTATCAAAATCGCGGTTTTATCGGGTGGAGGTAGCCCAATCTCGTTAAACGGGGAATGAGGTTGGGTGGCGAACTCTGGGTGCGCAGCTATCGCCCACGAGCTAACCGAGTTGTCGAAGTCGCTATCAATTCGTTTTATTACAGCGAAATCGTAATTTTCAATACAAATCTATCAATACAAATATAAATCTGGTTTAATAAAAAATATCTACAGAGTTTCTGTAATCCTTGTGTTCTCTGTTTGGAGCTTTTGAGATTTATACTCACTTAAAAGCATAAATAAAAATTAATACCTACGAAACAGCAAACAACTTATAAGCTAAATTCGGACTTATAAATCTGTAAATCATAGCTATCGGCCTAAATTATCTTAGGTCAATTTCTAAGACGGGTTATATGAATTTATTATCTCGCCTATTTTCGAGCCTAATGCACTCATTAGGACATCGTTTCGGTTCACCTAAAATCACCTTAAAACCTATGGAACTTCCAGAGCTTTTTCGGTCACTTTCTAGCGTATTAACAGGGGAAGATGTGCTGGATGCCACCCTGAGTGAAGAATATCGTGCACGCCTGGAAAGGGTCTATGCTTCTGACCTTGACGCCTTAATGACAACATTTTCTAATCTCAATTCTTGCTCAGATATAGTGGCTGAACTAGATCGACTTTTAGATCAAAATCCGACCCTAGCTAATGTCGCCAGACAAGTCATTAAAGTTTGGTATACGGGTCAGTTTAATGAGCCAGATGGCACCATTGATGGTCCCAAAACACCAGAGCAATATCGTTCAGGTCTGCTGTGGAAAGTTATTCAGGCTCATGCCCCTGGATATACCAATGGGACTTATGGCTATTGGGCTAATGCACCGCAATCAGATGAATCTAAAACTTCTACGATGTGAGCTGTTATGGACTTCCAATACGATGTCATTATTGTCGGCGCTGGGGTTGCGGGGACACTGTGTGCCTGGAGGCTTTCTAGGCAACAAAACCTTAAGATCTTATTGATCGATGCAGGCTCTAATGAGTTAGATGAAAACCAGCGCAAAGAATTTGTTTCGACTTTTGCGGTCGCAACCAACAAAAGCCAGCTTTCGCCCTACGCCAAGTTGGAGAGCAATAAGTATGCGGTCAACCAAGATGGTGGCGGGGACAAATTCAACCTCAATCGCTACTATGTACAGCCCGGTCCCGATTTATTCAAAAGTGCTGGGGTGCGGATCGTTGGCGGCAGTACTTGGGCTTGGCGCGGCAATACGCCGAGGTTTCTGCCCAACGATTTAAAGTTGAAGACGAAATACGGCCTGTCAGAAGATTGGCCAATTACCTACGACGACCTTGAGCCTTACTATGCTGAGGCAGAAAGAGAACTAGGGGTTTCTGGCAACGACGAGGAATGGGCTAATTTGCTGGGTGCTTTCCGAAGCAAACCTTTTCCGATGCCCAATATTGTCCAGAGCTATGGGTCTCAAAAGATTAAGGCTGTCATTGAAGGTTTAGTGATTGATGGCAAGAACATTAAGGTGGTCAGCACCCCTCAAGCCAGGAATTCCCAAGAATACGATGGGCGCTCGGCCTGTCAAGGCAATTCAAACTGTATTCCGATCTGTCCCTCTGGGGCGAAGTACGATTCTTCGGTTCACCTTAATAAGGCTAAAGCGAATGGCGTAGAGCTGAGAAAAAGCTGCGTGGTTACAAAGCTTGAGACCACAGAGAATGGCGATGTCAATAAGGTGTTTTTTAAG
>JANNDV010000002.1:0-6684 GCA_031387975.1 Acaryochloridaceae cyanobacterium OTE_75_metabat_521
TGAAGCTTGCGTCCAAGCTCGTAACGAAGGCCGTGACCTCATGCGTGAAGGTGGCGACATCCTTCGTGAAGCTTGCAAATGGAGTCCTGACTTGGCTGCTGCTTGTGAACTTTGGAAAGAAATCAAGTTCGAATTTGAAGCAGTTGACACCATCTAGTTAACGCATCGCATCTATCTCATTAGCGTTGTTTAACGCTTCCTGTAGGCACAGAATGAAGGATCGCGGAAGAATAGACTAGTATCTCTTCATTCGTTGATCCTTTATTTCAAAACCTATGGATCTAAAGCAAATTGCGAAAGACACCACCAAGACGCTGATCAGCTACCTAACTTACCGTGCGGTGCGGGTTGTTTACGAACAGCTTGATGAAACCGAACCCAAGCGGGCGTACTGGCTTCACCAGTTTTCGTCCCGCGAAAGCATCAAGGATGGCGAAGCATTTCTTAGGGCTTTGTTTGATGAGCGCCAAGAACTGGCCTTTCGGGTTTTGACGGTACGGGAGACGTTGGTTGATGAAATTGCTGATTTTCTGCCGGAGATGTTGCGCACTACGACGCAGCAGTTGAATACGGAGCACAGAAAGCAGCAGCTAGAGCGGATGACAACGGTTTCCCTAAGCAGTGAGCTGAAGCATCCTGAGCAGGAAGAGGTTTCTGAGCCTGATGACAATATTGAGACGGCTTAATTTTTAAGCCTTTACCCATCTGAATAATTATTGAGGAATTTGATGAGAACCCTACCACTCGAAAAGCGCTACGAAACTTTTTCTTACTTGCCTCCTCTAACCGATCAGCAAGTTGCCCGTCAGATCCAGTACACCCTTGACCAAGGCTATTACCCTTGCGTTGAGTTTTGTGAAGATCCTCAACCCCAAGATTTTTATTGGACGATGTGGAAGCTTCCTTTCTTTTCTTGCAATTCTCCTCAAGAGTTGCTCAGAGAAGTTCAGGAATGCAAGTCTGAGTATCCTGAGTCCTACATCCGTATCGTTGCGTTTGACAACGTGAAGCAGTGCCAAGTCATGAGCTTTATTGTTCAAAAACCTGGTAAGGCAGCGGGCTACCGTTACTAAGACTTAGGGATAAGGGGCGATCATTTGATCGCTCCTTAATAAAAAGAGGTGGAAAAAATTCCACCTCTTTTGTTTGTATTGTTACAAGGTGCGGGCTATGGCAAATCTAGAGCGTTTAATTTTGATGGCAGAAGATGAGCTGACTGAGTACAGCACCGATGCCCGCAAGATTGAAAAGCTGCGTCGTAAAATTGCGCTCTCGGTATCTGCGACAGAGCAGCGCCAGATTAAGGAAACACTGGTGGGGGAGATGCCGACGGGAGTTCTGGGTCAACTCATGACGGAACAACGACAGACGGTCGCACTTCCTTTTTGGGGAATTGCAGGCTTGGGCTTGCTGACCGGGATCTCTTTTATGCAGCCCCTCGATTTTTTGGCGACCTTGGGTGGTGGAGCAGCGGCGATCGCCCTTCAGCGTTGGGGCTGGAAACTTCAGGCGAGAAGGCTGCTGATCCAAACCCTAGGAGAACTAGAAGAAAGCATGAAAAATCCGCAGAACTGAAGCTAAAAACTAAGCCAGCTTTGATCGCAGTTCTTCAACCCGCTTCCGATTCACCCCTAAATCCGATTGACCGAGCCGCGAAGCTGATCGCACATGAATGACTTTCGCGCTGTCATCGGCATAAAACTCGACATCATCCACAAACCCCATGAGCTTGCTGGCAAACTCAGCGTAGATATAGGTGTCGCTCGCCTCAATGATTTTGGTGCGCTCTGACCCTTCAATGAGGGTTTTGAGCTTGGCGATCGCCACCTTCCCATCCCCTACATAGGCAATCGGCGCAACGCTATGTTCTGCATCCGTTGCAGGTGCCTGGCTAGAAACACAGTTGGGCGTGTTGGGGCAGGCCGCAAGCTGACCGTTTTGAACCCCTAGGGTGTTGGGACGAGTACCTGGAAAAGACAGAATAGCCATAGTATTTTGCGAGGGTTGAAACAGTGGATAAGCGAAGGCTGCAACAGGGGTAAAGCCCCAGATAGCCATGACGAGTAACGTGATACTCACTGTTGATTTAAGCCAATGCCCCATATTATTCTCCTGCGCTACACTACCGTTTAACCTAGCATGAGCGTTGCCGACTCATGAAGAATTAAGCGGTTTCCTTGAGGGTCGTAGGCATAAATTTCGCGACCGTGAGAAGCATGCTGAATTTGACCAAGGGGTGGGTAGCCGAGAGTGGTGAGATAGGCGATCGCACTTTCTATATTCTCAACCTCAAGACATAGGCTCATACTGCCCTTCGATAGATTTGCAAACTCTGTCTGATGGGCGTTGCTGGGCTTAAATAGCCCTAGCCGCAGCCCTGGCAACTTAAACTCAGCATAGACATTGGGGATATCTACCACTGGACTTTGCTCCAGTAATGCTTGATAAAACTGTTTGAGGGTGTGACCGTCTAGGTCGGCGATCGCTACAAAGCAGGTTGTGTAGTTCAGTCTCATATAGCCTAGGCCGTCACAGTGAAAAAGATAGACATAATAGGCAGCGCGCGGCGATGAGGGTCTGGACGCAAGCCTCAATCACCGTCTCAAGTGTGAGGAACCTTGAAGAAATGATCTAGAGATGTTATGGAAAACTGAATAGGACAAGCGCTAGATCGTTCATGGACAAAGACTTTGAGGTTAAAATTCCCTATCTTAAAAAAATCTAAACGTGTCAATTCTTCTTACAGACTGTCAGCAGTTAAAACGACTTGGGCTTCAATAAGAAGATATGAAGCCTGCAAGAGAGATTATGAAAAAGCTCCCACAGCTCACCCAACTTATCTTTAGCTATTATCGAGAAAATCCCAAAGAACTTGGAGCGCTTCAGCCCCTGGTGCTCTGTAAACTATCGAGGCGATGGGGGACTTTTTTCATTACTTGCCCTACCTTAGAGACTTACATTGCGCTCTTGGATGCCCAAGGTATCCTGAAAGAACCCCTGGCACAGCTACGTCTTGCCAAAAAAGTTCGGCTGGGCGTGGACAATCATTCTAAGACAGAAGCATTTTCTATTGCTCCAGTCAAAGGCATGACCTTAGAACAAGCCTTCAAGAAGGCAAAACTCTACCGCTAATTTACAGCGCTAATTTACAAGCTGCCGCTAAATACCTAAAAAGCGCCCTATCGATTGGACAGGGCACTTTTCTGAAAACAATTAAAATTGGACTAGGGCTATTCAGAGACTTTTTCCAGAGTCTTGTAAGACTGCTCAAGAGATGCGATTTCCTCCTGTGAATTTCCTTCCAGCGTAGAAGACAACCATCCTGACAGCAGGGCATCGACTGAAAACAGCCCTGCACCATTGAGGGTAAAGAATAAAAAGCAGGCCGCGTAAAGCATCGATAGCTCTAGGTAAGGAATGCTGAAACCCGCCACCAAAATGTGGTGGTACATCGCAACGCTCATGGTGCCAAACAGACCTGCCGCTGCGGGGCGAGCAAATAGACCAAGCGCCAGTAAAGGAGCCGCAATCAGCTCTGTATAAGCTGCACAGTAGCTAAAAAAGATAGGGAATGGGAGGCCGATAACCTGCACATAGGCGTCGGCAAAGCCAGGGATATCGGCTAGCTTGTCCAATCCATTGTGCATCATGACTAGCCCCGCAACGATGCGTAAGACTGTCCAGCCAAACTGAGAGATATAACTAGGTGCAAAGCTAGGTCTTAGAAGCCCTGCCGCCAAGGTCGTTAAGCGCCGTGCCGTATTCATGAGTACAAGCCTTATTTTGAGGGTTCAGATTATTAAGATTTATATGCTGATGGTAACAAAAATAAACTAATGCAACAATTTTCTGGTTCTAAGAGCCTTTTTATGAGATTTAACGCTTAGATACACACAGTTTGTAATTTATCTTAATATAGAAATGTAAAGAGATTCTTCAAATTGGAGTCCAATAGCACTGTGAAATTTGTGTTTTCTGAGCTGCGGTGGGTCAGCGTTGTGCTGGCGACCCTAATCTGTTTTGCCACCAGCCTAATCATGATTGCCCCAGGCGCTTCAGCCGAGACCTATACGGTCAAGATGGGTTCTGATAACGGCAATTTGGTGTTTCAACCTGCAACGATTACGGTCAAACGTGGAGACGTCGTTCAGTGGGTCAACAACAAGTTATCCCCCCACAATGTCATGTTTGACGGTAAGAAGATGCCCGCTGAGGAGGCTTCCATGGCACCTACCTTCTCGCACCCTCAGCTGATGATTAAGACTGGTGAGACTTATGAGCTAGCGATCTCTGAAAACCTGGCCCTGGGTGAGTATTCTTACTTCTGTGCGCCGCATCGGGGTGCTGGTATGGTTGCCAAAATCATTGTCGAAGGCTAGTATGCGCACGTTCACAAGAAAAAAGCGGGCGTGGTTCTCGACGCAGCTAACTTGAGATGTACAGAAGGCAATGACAGCAAACTATAAAAGGCTTTTTAGGGGAAAAATGCTGCTATCGGGCAGCCTTTTGGTAATTACGGTGGGGTGCGCTCAGCTCAAAATTCCATCATCCCTGAATGAGACAAGCATTGAAACGCAAGTTGTTTCGCCCAAGCTGAAGCAGGTGCTCCAGGCTGCGATGGCGCAAACAAAGTACACCCGTAGTTATGACCCTGCCTATGTGGCGATCGCCTATCCTGGTGGAGATGTGCCGCGCGAAAGCGGTGTCTGCACGGATGTTGTAATTCGAGCATTCCGAGCCATGGGGGTAGATTTGCAGCAGGACGTTCATGAAGATATGAAGCGCAATTTTGCAGCCTATCCGCAGTATTGGGGACTCAGCAGCACAGATACCAATATCGACCACCGCCGTGTCCCCAATTTAATGAAGTATTTCGAGCGCCAGGGTAAGGCGATCGCCATCACTCAGCGCAAAGAAGACTACCTTCCTGGCGATGTTGTGACCTGGAACTTAGGGAAAGGTCAGGAACATATCGGTCTTGTGACCCAGTTCAAATCGGCTCAGACAGGACAGTTTTTGATGGTTCACAATATTGGTGCAGGGGCAAGACTTGAAGATATTTTGTTGAACTGGCCCATCATCGGCCACTATCGGGGCATTAGCAAAACCTAGACGAAACAAAAAGACAAAAAGCTATCCCTGGGAATTGAACTTTGCGGTCATTTCTAATCGAGAGAGCGCACTGGTAGCAGACTCTCGCACATAGGAGTCGGTCTCTTCATTTTCAATTAAGTGAGTCAACACGTTTACCCCGCGCGGGTCGCCAATGGAGCCAAGGGCATTCACCAGGGATACGCCTAATGCTGGGTTATCAGTGGCTTGGAGCGCCTCAATCAAAATATCCACGGCTGGGGCACCCATTTCACCGAGCGCCATTACAGCCGCAATATTGACCACAGGGTTGGGGTCATTGAGGGCAGTCTTTAACCCTTGAATACCTTCAGCCGATAGCGGAACATCGGGATAGTTAATGACTACTTGCGCCAATGCCTTAACAGCGCTGCCCCGAACCGTAACGTCGTCACTGTTAAGCAATGCCTCTACTAAGGGAGGTACGGTATCTGACCCAATAATACCGAGCGCTTTGACGGCGGCTCGACGATAGTTTGTGTCCGTTTCACTCAGCAACCCCATGAGTTGAGGAATGGTTGTTTCGTCTCGATGCTCGGCAATCTCCCACATGGCCTGGTCGCGTAGGTGAGGATTGGGATGCTTGAGCATTTGAAAAAAGGCTTCTGTAGACATAGGATTGCAGAGAAAAAGGATGATAAGACAAGTTAAAAAATGCTATGGCTTAACGCTAGCGGCTTTTGCAGCAACAAGCCAATCTGAATCCTGGGTTAGGGTTGCATGAGCGCTAAAATCATTAAACGTTTCAAGCGCCATCAGTGCCGCATATTTGAGATCCCAGATTTTAGTCTCTAGACAGGCTTTGAGGTCAGGGATGGCGCTAGGATTGCCGAGTTCGGAGAGGGCGATCGCCGCTGCTGCCCTCGATTTTTGAAATTGGGGCTGTTTATTATGGAGAGCTTCAATCAACAAATCATAGGCAGGGGCATGTTTGAGCCATCCCATGAGCTTCATGACGTGGAAGTGGGCACCGTAGTCGTTGTGAGCCTCTTCGGCGTAGGTGGCAAACAGCGCAGCAGGGGCTTCCGCTGCATAGTAATCCAATATAGTTTGAGTGGCTAAATAACAGCGTCCAAAATCCGTTTCGTAAAGCTGCCGAATCACAACAGATAGCTCAGGGAGCTGCGGATAGCTATGAACCAAACTTAAGTCTTTGGGATGATCGCGTAACGTCTGCTCTAGATACGGCTGAACTTTCGCAAAGGTGAGCGAACCATCCGCTATACCCGCTTCCGCCAACATCCGAACCCCGCGCAGCCGAAAGACCAAAGAAACGGGGCAGCGCACAATATCAGGAATGGCATCGTAATACTTGGCGTCAATTAAGTCTTGAATAGACAGTCGCCGCGCCAGCACGTTGGCATGCTGCATGAGCGCCACCACTTTACCAATGTGGGTATAGTCTTGGCTCAAGCGACAGACTGCCGTAATCGCAGCGCTGGCTGTGGGTAAATCGGTGTTTTCTACAAAGCGTTTAATGCGTTCTAGGGCGGGTTGGTAGTTCAGCTTTGCGAGGGTATGAATAATGACCCGATGGGTTTGGGTAGGCTTATC
>JANNDV010000014.1:0-38644 GCA_031387975.1 Acaryochloridaceae cyanobacterium OTE_75_metabat_521
GGAAAGAAACGGGTGCAGCAGTCGTACTGAGTTTAAGAACCTTGGTTTTAACACCAACTCGGTGGTCTCAATTTTGGAACAAGCTCAATCAATACGGGTTTCCAGTCGCTCTTTAGGTGATATCAAATAGAGGTCGCACCCGTAAGAAGAATCTTGTTCCCCTTCTCCCGCCTTGGTAGATGGGGTTAGGGGATGAGGGAGTGTAAGGCGTATCGACTCTAAACAATTCTGGATCTTATTAAATCCACGATCCTTAGGCAGCTTCAACCTGCTGGGCTGTGAGCCAATCGGCGATCGCCAAATTCACCACATCTGCACATTCATCATGGGGGCAGTGCCCCGCATCGTCTAGCTCAATCAGCCGCAGACGCGCATTCATCGCAGCAAACTTTTGGGCAAAAATAGGCTGAACCATCCGATCTTGACGACCCCACAGCAGCAGCATTGGAATCGCTAAAGTCGGCAGCACCGCATCCACCCGTGGCCCAAACCTGGGGTTGACCATTGCCTGCAAAATCAGGCTAAACGCGCGTGCCGCCCCGCGATCTCCTGCTGGGGTCGTCAAAATTTCCACCAGCTCATCGGTAATTGCCGCACGGCTGGCATAGGCCAGCCCCGCCCAAGGGCGAATCACCTTCGGACGGCGCACCCCATAAAACAGCGATTTCAGGATCCATTCCGCCGTAAAGGCTCGCTCAATGCGAGACAAGACAGGACGACACCACGGGGGAATTAAATCTTCGCGCAGGGATGGGTCGGGCAAGCTCAGCATGACTAACCCCTGCGCCATTTCAGGATGGGTATGAGCTGCGCTTAAGGCCACTAAAGACCCAATCGAATTGCCCACCAAGATGACGGGACGACCAATAAATGTCTGCCAAAAACTGTGGAGCTGCTGTACCCAAAGATCGATACTGTAGGGCGCCGCTGCCTTCTCAGAAGCTCCAAACCCCAGCAGGTCTAGCGCATAGACCGTGTGGCGCTCTGCAAAAAAGGGGAGGTTCTGCCGCCAGTGCCCTAAAGACGCGCCAAACCCGTGGATAAATATGATGGGGGGCTGGTTTGTTGTTCGAGCAGGCCGGAGATAGGTGTAGCGCGTTTGCCAACCCTGCCAAATCCAGTCCCGCTGTTGGCCTAATGGGGATGGTCGAAGATCAGCGTTACCCACGTTAGTTCCCTAAATTCTCTTTCCTCTGATTCTAATTCCTTTGCCGAAACTCATCCCAAGGGCTGAACACTAAGCCTATGCCGTTATTGCTCAGCAATATCGGCTATTGTTAAGTAACGTAAACTCATTCTGCTATAAACGGTGTGCGTAGTGTGATGCAAGGCTTCTCAGTCCAGGATAAAGATAAGACAGATGCAGGCAAGATCAGGGGTTCTGAGGTATGGCTAAGTCCGGCGATCGCAGTAGGTATGGTGAGCCTCTGGGCAACCAGTCTAGGTGTGGTTTTTTCTCTCAATCTAGACTCCGTGCCCCTCATCGCAAAAGTGTTGATATTGCTATGGCAAACACTGCTGTACACAGGTCTTTTTATCACGGCTCATGATGCCATGCATGGAGCCGCATTTCCGCTGAATCGGGCGATAAATGATGGGTTTGGTACCGTAGTGCTTTGGCTCTATGGATTGTTTTCGTACAAAGAATTGCTGCGTCGCCACACGCTACACCATCAGTTTCCAGCGAGTGAACAAGATCCTGACTATTCTGTGGGTGAACAGACCGGGTTTTGGGCGTGGTACTGGTCATTTATGACGCGCTACTGGAGCTGGAAACGCTTTTTTGCCCTCGTCATTACCTTTCATCTTGTTCATCACTTCTTGGGCGTTGCTGAATCTAACCTGGCGTGGGGATGGGTTTATCCTTCTGTACTGAGTTCGCTGCATCTTTTCTACTTTGGCACCTACCTACCCCATCGTCAGCCAGCCTTAGGCTACACCGATCATCATTGCTCTACCACCATTGCGCGCCCGTTTTTGCTGTCGCTGCTGGCCTGTTACCACTTTGGCTATCACTATGAGCATCATGCCTATACCCAGGTGCCTTGGTGGCAGCTCCCCAAAGTTTATCGCGAGCAAAGTCTATCCTAGGTAGGCTTATGCGCCTGCAAAATCTGTAGGCTGCCTCCCACCCTATAGGTAGCATTATCAACCTGTAGACCAGTCTTTTCTAAGGTATTTTCCAAGCCTGAGCGAACCAACTCCCAAGACGTATGGGTTTCAAACAGCCATAGAAAGAGGGCTAGCCCAGGCCAGAACAGGGGATTTGTGGGCGAATGGAAGTCAATTAGCGTAAAAATGCCTCCTGGCTTTAGAACGCGATGCACCTCCTGTAAGATTTGCTGGCGCTGCTCTGGCTCCATTTCGTGCAGCGCCATACTGGTATGCACCACATCAAAAGACGAGTCTGCAAAGGGCATTGCCTCAGCAAACCCTTCGACAAAAGTCGCTTGAGGGACGTTGACTTGGGCACGGGCGATCGCCTTGGGTGAGGCATCTAACCCCGTAACGTGCCCAGAATGCTGCGCCAAAACTTGGGTCACAGGGCCATTGCCGCAGCACAGATCCAACACACGGGTTTGGGGCTGAAGGTCAAGATTTTGGAGCGCTAAACGCCGCAGTCGGGCTTCTCCTCCCACGCTAATCGCCGTTAGCTTCGTAATGCCTTCATAAAGCCAAGGATAGCGGTAGCTCCAGGTTCTGAGAATGGTTGCCATGGGTCTATGTCTGTACAGAATTGGGATGAATTGGGAACCCTAGCGGTAAGCGGGTATTCTAGACAGCAGGGTTAGTTTTTTGAGACCGCCTACAATTAGATACTTAGACATTAACGTTGCTCCTCCGGAGTGTGTGCTCTTTCGGCTAAATCTTCTATGATTAAGGCTTTCAATACGTTTCGCAAGTCTCTTAAAGTTTGGCATGTTGCACCGCTGTTTCTGCCGCTGCTGCTGGGTTCCACCAATGTCCGCGTCTCCCCCGCTGTATCTAGCCTTCAGGGTGCAGTACCTTCCATTACCACCAGCGTTTTAATTGATCGTGAACTGGCAAGGTTTAGACAAACGCAACCCCTCCCCAGCCAAGTTCTCAGCACTTTTCTGGCACGTCCTTTACCTCACAAAAACCAGAAGACGGCTGTGGCTCCTAAAATGCAGCCTAAGGCACACGCGGTCTCCCAACATTCTTCATCGGCTGCAATCACTACACCTACTAGCCCAGCTCAAGCGTCTTTGGCATCTTTGGCTGCGCCCAAGCCTGCCCAAAACCTGCCCCCCATTCCGCTGCGGGTGGCGATCGCATTCAAGGCCAAAACCCTCACCATTGCGACCTCAGATAACGGGGCGATCGTCAATCAGAACGGTCAGGTACTGGGTCAACTCACCGCACAGACTGGCGTTACCGTCACGCCGCTGTCGAATGGTGGGTTCCAAATCGGCGACTGGCAAACCCCTATGGTAGTGTGGATTAAGCCTCGAACAGCGGACGGACTTGTGGCTGTAGAGGGACGCTGGTACCGTGGCTCTGTACAGTTAGTGGCGCAATCTGACGGCATCTTAGCCGTCAATCATGTTGACTTAGAGGCTTACCTCTACAGCGTTGTAGGGTCAGAAATGCCAGCCTTTTGGCCTGCTGAGGCATTAAAAGCCCAGGCCATCACGGCGCGTTCTTATGCCCTAGTTCACATGACGCGAAACGCCAGCGACCTTTACGACCTAGGCGCAACCCCGCGCTGGCAGGCGTACAATGGCGCAGAATCTGAAACCAACACCACCCAAGCTGCCGTCAATGCCACCAAAGGGATCTTGCTCTCTTATCAAGGGGGAGTGGTTGAATCTCTCTATGCATCTTCCATTGATATTGTTAAAGATGTTCATGGTGGCTTTGGCATGAGCCAAGAAGGGGCAAACCAGCTTGCCCAAAAGCGCTTTAGCTATCCGCAAATTTTGGGCTATTTTTACCCTGGCACGAGTTTAGCGGTACTCAATATTCGGTAAAGTCTCTGCACCCTGATTGACCGATAAAATTCATCCCCTCATCCCCTAAACCCTTCTCTCACAAGGGGAGAAGGGGAATAAGACCAGATTCAGAACTCTAGCTCCCCTCTCCCGATCTGGGAGAGGGGTTGGGGGAGAGGGTCTTATATTGTGAGTCAATCAATCTGTACCTTAGCGGGCGACCTTCCTCTGAAGGGGTAAGTTTAAATTGTGTTCAAATGCTGGATTGTTTCTTACCGCTATGCCCGAGCCTATCAAATCATCTGCCCTACCCTGGCCCTATGTGAGTCCTGGTATCCCCGACGAGCTGTTTGAGCAGCTTCCTGGTATTCCCATGACCAAACGGGAAACTCGGCTATTGCTGCTCTCTCAACTGAGGCTTCAAGAGGACACAACGCTTTGGGATATTGGGGCAGGTACAGGTACCATTCCCGTTGAGGCTGGGCGGCTTTGTAAACGTGGGCATATTGTCGCCATTGAGCGAGATGACGAAGTGGCAAGCCTGATCCGCACCAACTGCGATCGCTTCGGGGTCAAAAACGTAACGGTTATTCAGGGCAGCGCACCGGAGTGTTTGGCAGAATTAACGGTACCGCCCCACCGCGTTTGCTTAGAAGGTGGGCGCTCTGTGCGCGATATCTTGCGCAAAGTCTGGCAGTACCTTTTGCCCCAAGGACGAGTTGTGGCAACCGCCACCTCTCTAGAACATCTTTACGCCATTTCAGAAACCTTTTCAGAACTTCAGGCCCGTAACGTCGAAGTGGTTCAGTCCGTCATTAATCGACTAGAGACGCGTGGGAACAATCAGGTTTTTACCGCCGTTGACCCCATTTTTATCCTCAGCGGCGATAAATATTCTTGAGCGGCGGTGACGGGTTAAGACTGTCGATTTTACCCTAGGACTAGACTGTATTTGGGGAGCAGTGGTAGGGTTGTGTGTGGTTTGCGACAAAAGCTTGCGCAATGATTTCGGGGGTAGCTTGCCATTACTTATGGCTCGTGTTAAAGAATTTTCCGCCATTTTTGGCATCTTTACAACCATTGCGGCGTAAAATTCACCTCATCTCAAAACGCATAGTCCCATTGTTAGCTGATTAATGTCCATGGTTCAGAATTGGAGCACGAGATTTTTAAGCTTGGGGACGGCAGCAGCACTAGCCCAACTTCCCGTTATCTCAACTTACGCAAATCCTCCGATCCCCAGGCAATCTACGTCTCAACTGCCTTCCCTTCAGGCAATCAATGGCTATCCCATCGCTCATCAAATTATCGTTAGCGGCAGAGAAATTCTTCAGCCCCAAGATATTAGACCTTTGCCAGGGAACTTAGATTCAGTCCCTGTCTTTAATAGCAACAGCCCTGAAGCCATTCGAGAGCCTGGGATTTTGCTCTCCACCTTCCCTCCCCAAGGGAAACTGAACCCAAGCGCACACCTCAACTATCCGCTCCAGGGGCGTTTTGATGTCTTTGCCCACCACATTGCCAAAACGAATAAGCCCGACACCACGCCCACGCTTTACAACGGCATCCTGATTTATAACCCCAGCGCTAGTAAAACCATTGCGATTAGCATCTTAAAAGCAGGCAGCTTTTTGGGCAATCCCGAAGCGCCCTATGTCGAGTTACCATCCTTTTTAGAAAATCCACTCGGGCGCATTTTCTCTGGCCCCGGAAGCCGTCTGACCGATGCGCTGCTGCGAAACAATCGTCTCCCTCATTGGCCTTCGCGGATTTATCTGCCGCCTAAATCGTCGCAGATGATCATGAGTTTGCCCACGCCAGTCCCTCGGCCCGCGTTTTTAAGATTGTCGATGCTTCCATCTGCTCGCGTAACGCGTCCAGCTTTGGTTCAAAAAAAAGTTCCCTCAAAGAAAAATGCGCCCTCAATCCCTATTCTTCTCAATAGCGCCTCTTCTTCAAACACGCGCTCTACAATACTTCAGCTCTCTAGCGATGGCCCTGTTTACATGGCCTACTTAGCCATGTACGCCGCAGTTGCACCCAATGGACTAGAAAGCGTCCCGCAAAAGTCAGACTGGGAAAATTTAGTGGTGAATGGAAGGCTAGTACAGCCCCGTGACCAGCCGCCTTCTTCGACAGATAATGAGATAAATCAATTTTTTTATGGGCGCGGGTCTGGTATTAGTCGGGGTTCTCAATGGCAGGCCAAAATTACCGATACGCCGCGCAGTAAACGCCTAACCATTCCGGTCACAGGGGAGGCGTTTTCCTATGGGTTGAGTACGCTACCGCGTGGCACCTTTGGCACGGGTCAAGTTCAAAGTGCGCCCATGCTGGCGCGCTATCCTGATACGGCCTGGATGTCTCACGGTAACTATGGCGTTCACTATGAGATGTCGCTACCCCTCTACAACCCAAGCGATGCTGCTCAGCAGGTTGCGGTTTCAATTCAGTCCCCACTCAAACAAAATCGCTGGAATAAAGGACTCCATTTTTTGCGTTTTTTACCCGATCAGGTTTTTTTTAGAGGAACCGTTCGGGTTCGTTATAAAGATGACAGCGGCATTCACCAACTTCGGTACTATTATCTAAACCAACGTCAGGGACAGCAAGGGGAACCTTTAGCTGTGGTTAACCTTGCACCCAAGGAGGATAGGCTGATTTCGCTCGACTATTTGTACCCGCCTGACGCGACGCCACCTCAGGTGCTCACGATTCAAACCCTGGCGACAATGCCCTCTACTCAAAGGTCTGCTTATGGAATCCAACCTTAAAGTGCTCACGGATGTAACTGCGTTGGTCGATGATGCGGCGGTGCTGGTGGCAGAGGCTTGTCGGGAGGCGATCGCCCAACGGGGTCAGTTCACCATCGTCTTAGCGGGAGGATCCACACCAAAGCCGCTGTACGAAAAGCTATCCGCGCAAGATCTACCCTGGGATAAAATTCACGTCTTTTGGGGTGATGAACGGTACGTCAGCGCCACCCACCCCGACAGCAACGAAGGCATGGCGCGTCGGGCTTGGCTTGACCGTGTGCCATTTCCTGCCGAAAATCTTCACCCGATGCCCACTCAGGCTCAAGACCCCGCAGAATCTGCCCAGCAATATGAAGCGCACCTCCGTTCATTTTTTGAACATTCGTTAGAGACTCAAGAGATTCCTGCCTTTGATCTGATCTTGCTGGGTTTAGGAGATGACGGACATACCGCTTCGCTGTTTCCCCATACCGCAGTGCTCAACCTGTGCGATCGCCTCATTGGCGTTGGCTACCGTGGGACAGACCCACGTTTAACCTTCACGATTCCGCTCCTGAATCAGGCACATTGCGTACTGTTTTTAGTTGCAGGCTCAAGCAAACAGCCTGCCCTCAACGCCATTTTTTCAGACCGCGCAGATCCCTTTACCTACCCCGCTCGATTTATCAAGCCCCAGGGCAAACTGTATTGGCTCCTCGATCAAGCGGCTGGAGAGGGACTCAACATTTAATGCGGGGGTGAAATAACCATCGTTAGAGCCATTGTCAACATTTATAGTCGTCTCTTTTAATTGAATTGAAAGCCCGTAGGATATAGTCTTGAAAGATTTATCTTTCAACGGTGGCATCATCAGTTCATAAATCGGCACCCATCGCCAAAATAGGAGAAGAAATGCGACAATAGTGACTCTCTAGCAGGAGTAATGTAGCAGCACCTACGTTTTAGCTCAATTTAGAGAATTTTCTTGTTCTTGCCGACCTCGCAAGCGCATAGAATTCACCAGCTTGAAGCCTTTTAGCCTATCGTTATGGTTATTTTTGGCAGAAGTTTGAAGTATTTGTTTGTTTCACTATGATTGTCTGCCCCACCTGTCTCCATCACAATCTCGATGAAGCATCATACTGCGAAGCCTGTGGATCTAAGCTTCCAGAATTGTCTAGCTGTTCTAACTGCGGATCTTCGGTTTTGGATGATGCCCATTTCTGTGGCACCTGTGGCTTCAATTTACAGCTTTCCGCCAATCGCCCCATTGAGCCTCGTCCCATTGAGCCTGTTAGACCGAAGGATATTGGCAGTGACGTTATTTTGCCCATTCCTTTTCCGCCGGAACCCATTGCAGACTTAAACTCCCCCGTCACCGCCTTTGCCCAACCAGAGGAGGCTGGTGATTTTAAGGTGCAGACCACTGTGCAATCTGTGAGCTTGAACATAGAGAACCAGGACGTGGCGCTCAGTGACCAGCCTGCTGAAGAAGTGGTCAACACCAAAATTCAAACGCAATCTGCATCGTTACTTCACGCCCAAAGTAATACGTTGATCTCGCTGACGGCAGAGGGCAAGTCGGTCATTTATATTGGCAAGCCCAATGATCGAGTTCCGCCTGATATTAATGTTAGTGTTTTTTCAAGTGCTGAAGTGGTTTCCAGAATCCATGCTGCAATCCATCTCGAAGAGGGGCACTTTTTTGTTGAAGATGTGGGGAGCGCCAATGGTACATATTTGAATAACATGCCTCTCACACCCAGTACACGATACCGCCTCCGAGTGGGCGATCGCATTACCCTAGGAAAGGGCGAGCTTATGACGTTCATCTTTAAAATGAATTAACCGTGATTACGCTAACGCTCTTGCATCCGGTTCAATCTACACCTGTTCAAAGCTGGAGCTTTGAACAAGACCCTGCGGTTCGGATTGGTCGAGCCGTCGATAATCAGGTCGTTCTCTACAGTGCGGTCGTTTCTCGATATCATGTCGAGATTCGACTCACAGACAACCAGTGGGAGGTTGTGAATTTAGGTACAAATGGAACGTACTTAGACGGTAAACGTGTTCACCAAGCCCCACTCACCAACGGTAGCATTATGCGTTTGGCTCGGTCTGGGCCAAATATTCAGATTTCTATTGATGAAAGCCATTCCCCTCGTCAATTCCTCAGTGGGGCAGGCATTAGTCGTTCTGAGGCACCTGATTTAACGCAGCTTAGTGCAGAGCCTGAATTGGCGCGCGCACAGCCATCGGCAATCGTTGCCCAGTCAATGCAGCCACTGCCAGAAGCTCAAGAAGAATCAGCACCCATTGCACTGCCACTGTTTGGGGGGCATCCATCTCCGTTTTACGTGAGTGGACGATACCCATTGTTTGGGGAAGCCTCGACTGAACCCTTCCCGCTCCACCCTTGCGATCATCAAGGCGCACCAGAGGGTTCGCTCATTTGTACAGGCTGCGGATTTCCCGTTCGTCCGCTTCGGGCTATTGGTGATTACCAGATCTTAAAGCCCCTCAATGCCCTCGGCAACATCCTAATGGCATGGCGCAGTGGACATACCGTGGTGTTGAATACGCTGAGACCGATTGATCAAGAAATAGATCATTTAGTGAGTGAGTTTAAATCTCAGGCTCAACTGCTGTGCCACTTAGAGCATCCAGGCATGCCTAAGTTTTTTGAAGCCTTTGAAAGTGAAGGCCAGCCCTATCTCGTCAGTGAAATGATTCATGGCCCCAACTTGAGGGACTGGATTGTGCAGCGAGGCGCGATGTCTTCTTATCAGGCTGTTCAGTGTGTCCTAGAACTCAGTCGGCTGCTCGACTTTTTGCATACCCAAACGCCGCCCTATATCCATCGCAGAATTCAGCCTTCTAATTTAATTCGACCGATAATACCCCATGGGTTTAGTCAGGCTGTACTGGTCGGGTTTGGCGAAATCAAAGGAATCTCTTCAGAGTCGGGGACGCTCAGTGGCGCGGGGGGCTACGACTTACCTGAGCCGCCCATGAACGAAGATATGACATCGTCTGATCTCTATGCCTTGGGGGCGACGCTCATCTATTTGTTGACGGGGCAAGAGCCTGACGCATTCTATCGGCTGGGGGATCATGATTTTCGCTTACAGGTACAAGACGTACCTAAGATCACTCCTGAAATTGCCAGCATTATTGAAAAGCTTACCCATCCGCAGGCACATCAGCGCTATTCGTCTGCGGCTGCCGTGACCGAAGCCCTTCAGCCGTTGCTTTAATGCCGCTGCTGCCCTTGGTTTATCACCCAGATTACGTTGCGCCGTTGCCGGACGGGCATCGGTTTCCGATGGCAAAGTTTCGAGATCTCTACGCGCTACTGCTAGAGGATGGCGTTGCAGTGCCTGAGCAGTTTTATACCCCCCAACTGCCGCCCACAGACTGGCTTGAGCGGGTGCATTTACCCGAATATGTCAACGCCTATCAGACCGGAACGCTGGATGAAAAAGCCCAGCGGCGGATTGGCCTCCCCTGGAGTGAGGCGCTTGCCCTGCGAACCCGCATTGCGGTGGGTGGCTCGGTGCTGACGGCGCAATTGGCGATCGCCCACGGCTTAGCCTGCAATACGGCGGGGGGGACGCACCATGCCTTTCCTGGCTATGGGTCTGGGTTTTGCATTTTTAATGATTTGGCGATCGCCGCTCGCACGGTACAGTCTTTGAACCTCGCGCAAAAAATCCTGATTGTCGATCTAGACGTGCATCAAGGGGACGGAACGGCCTATATTTTCCAAGATGACCCCAGCGTTTTTACCTTTTCAATGCACTGCGAGAGTAACTTTCCTGGCAAAAAACAGCAGAGCGATTTAGATATCCCGCTGCCAGAGGGTATGGAAGACGACGCTTACCTGCAAACCTTGGCTCAGTATCTGCCCGATTTGCTAACCCAAGTCAAGCCTGATTTAGTGCTGTACGACGCAGGGGTTGACCCTCACCTTGACGATCAGCTAGGCAAACTCGCCCTGACCGATACGGGACTCTTTCGGCGAGAAATGCAGGTATTAAGCACCTGTGTAGGGCAGGGGTATCCGGTGGCCTGTGTGATTGGCGGCGGCTACAGCAAAGATCTTTCAGGGCTGGTTTACCGTCATTCTCTGCTCCATCGTGCTGCTACTCAGGTGTATGAACAGTATCGGTTAGGCACCTAAAGCGCATTGCGCCAAATAGCGCTCTACTAAAATAATGGCGACAATGTCGTCAATGGGTCGGGGTACATCCCGCATCCCTTGAGGGATGAGCCGCGTTAGCCCTTTGGGCGGGTACATGACCCAGTAGCGATCGCGGGCTTCAAGGGTGCTGTAGCGCTCATCTATCATGGCGATCGGTAGGGGTGGCGTCAGGTTCTGCTCTAGCTGCTGTCGCCATTGCAGCGCAGTGGTTTGGTTGCCTAACACAAGCTGCGTGATGCCGTACCGTTGACCCAGCCCATTGATAGTGGCGATCGCCTCAGCGGCAGGCACCACTTCGTGAAAAGATACGCTGCGATCGGTTCCGACCACTGCCACACCGCATTTATCTCGGCCTGGGTCAAACCCCAAAATGAGTGGCAGTGCATTCGTCAGATGGCCTTGGGTTACAGTCATGCTGGGTAAAATGCTCACGATAAGGCAGCGATTGCAAATTCAGATTTTGACAGTAAGAAAGAATTTCAGGAAGATAAAGCATGTTCCTTAAAGAATATGCTCATAGAGCTAAAAGCACTAAGCGTTTCAAGCAAAATCGGTCTAAAATAAGGCTAATTTTGCAGATCATGGCCTGTTGACGACACGCTGAGGCAGCCGAGATGGAATATATCGACCCCCAAAAAGCGCGTCAAGAGCGAGAACGCCAAGAACGTGAGCGTCAAGCCAGACTCAAAGTCGAGCAAGACCGCAAAGCAAAAATTGAGGCCGAGAAAAAGCGTCAGGCAAAACTCAAAGCAGAACGCGATCGCAAAGCCAGAATAAAAGCAGAGGAAGAACGTCAGGCAAAACTCAAGGCCGAGCAACAAGACCCCGACAAAAAGCCCACCCAAGCCAAAAAGCCTGACGAAAAACAGGAAACTAAAAAGCCCAAGGGTGCCAAAAAGCCCGACGAAAAGTCTCAGACAGAGATCACCTGGAGTAAACCAGGCGAAACTAGCCCCATCTATGGCTCCTCCGCTCCAATCTATAGCTCCATCTCCCCTATCTATATCTATGGTCAGCCTTCAGACCCCATCGCCAAAGGGCGTGAACCCAAACCCAAGTCTGAAGTCCCCAACGATCGGATGCCCCGCACTTGGACAGGAGAACAAGCCGACCCACAACCCGAACCCAAATCCAAATCAGTTGAAGAACCAGCCCTGGAAGCGTTAAGAGCAAGAGTGCTGCTGGAAGATGCAGACAAGCTAGAAGAACGACGCAAACGATATCAGAACTCCGTCAAACAAGAGCCTGAGGTTTCAGAGATTTTTAAACAGCCCTCCCTCTCAAATGGGTCATTAGCCTTGGGCGTTGCCTTAACAAACCCTTTAATTGGTGCATCATTTCTATCCGGTGCTCAAGCCCTGGGACAGCCAGAAAAAACTCACCCACAAGTGATTAAATTGGCCTCAGCTCATGCGCAGAGTAATGGTGCTAAGGCAGAATCACCGGAGCAGCAGCTCCATCATCAGTTTGAGACCAATGTTGCGGCTAAGGCGCAGGGATTACTAAAGGCGAATAAAGACCGTCTCAATAGCGAACAAACCCAATACATCAAGGACAACAATCCGAAAAGTGACCGCTGGTCAAACCTCTGGCAGGTGGCCTCCCAACAACGCGAGTTTCAGACGCAGCAGGCAAATCTCCAGAAGCAGCTTGAATTTACGACCCAAGAGATGAGTAACCTCAGCGATATCCCAGACGGGATAGGGTTAACGTCAACGCCCCAACAGCGACAAAATAGCCTGAAGCACAAAAAGCTGTTGGCCTTAAGTGACCAGATGCGGCGGCTGAAGGAACGCATTGACCAAGCAAAACAGATGCAGGTGTCTTTGGAGTATGCGTATCCGGCGCTGTCTGCGGTAAAGGGGGAGACGGGGGCAAGTCCTGAAGACATTAAGCGTGTGCAGGGGCGTTTGCCTCAGGAATTTAATGGGATCCGTAAGGATATTGACAGAATCAGTCAATGGCTCACGGATGACCCCTCAAAAGCTTGGTTGTTTGACTCGGTGGTGGCAGCTCAGCTCAAAGATAAATCTCTCTCGCCTTCTCAGCGCCAGCAGCTTGCACAGCAGTCTGAAAAGGCGCATCCGGCAGGCGGCATTATGCTAGGGGCGGCGCTGAGTGGAGGCTTATTTGCGGCGTCGTTTGTGCCGATGTTGCAGGATATTTCGATCCCGTTACTTTTGTCTGGGATTGGGGTTGGTGGGGCAGTGGCGGCGGCTGAGGTTCCTGATTTGATGTTGCTGGATGGGGCGGCGCAGGCGGGTCGTGGGGGTGCAGGAAAGTTAACGAGTCAGTCACCGGAGCAGGCGCGCTTTAATTTGGTGATGGGCTATGCGAATGTGGCGCTCGCAGGTCTGGATGTAGCGGCGGAGGGGAGGGTGATTTATGGTCTCAAGGGTTTAGTAGGGCGTTTGAGTGGGCAGGGGGCGCAGGTGTTGCGCGAGACTTGGGTGCAGGTGATGCGTTTGGCGGCTCAGGGTGAGGTGGGGTTAGAAAAGGCGCGGATGCTGTTGGCGAAGGCGAAGGGGATGTCTGGGGCGATGGTGGATGAGGTGTTGGAGGTGCTGAGTCCGTCTCAGGAGGTGGCGGGAGTCGGTAGGATGTCTCGCAATGAGATGAGGGGGCAAACGGCAGGGCAGGTGACGACCCAGCAGGCTGTGCAGACGGCGAAGGCGAAGGCAAAGAAGCCCAAGGACATGACGCCTATAGAGCGGTTGGCTTATTCGCAGGATAAATATGGTCAGGTCAAGAATTGGGATGAGGTGGAGCCGTTGATAGGTACGGCAGTGACTCAGCAGACGAAGCTGCCAGCCGGATATAGGTTATTCCAGAAGCCAGGAAGAAGTAAGCAACTTTTTATTCTGCGGGAGAACGTCGAGGATGCCTCGGTTGTGCCGTTGATGATTGAGAATGGCAAGATTCAGGCGGGGAAGACGCGGCTGAGTCGTGGGCTGGATGTGATGAAGAAAAGCCTGAAGGCGGTTGGGATTGATACGCCGAAGGGCTATCAGTTGAATCATTTAGTGCCGGATGCTGTGGCCCAGAGCGATCCAATGGTTGTTGAGATGCTTAAGCGCAATATCTACGATGTTGACCATGCGGGGAATCTATTGCCGATGCCGGGTGAGGTCAGGGGCGCACACCCTGATTTGATTGGGCATTTGGGGTCGCATGACAATTACAACAGGCTAGTTTCGCGAGAACTCAAGCTGAGGAAAGATGACCTGATTGAAGAATATGGCAGTCTCAGCAAGGTACCTGATAAGCAGCTTGAAAATGCTGTGAAGAAGGTTGAGAACATGATGAGAGAAAACATCATAAAGCGCAGTCCAGAAATTCCCACTCGATACGACCCCAAGACGGGCACTAAAGTCTTGTCTGAAGGAATTTCCGACCCAGATTTTGTAGCGTGAGGTGAACTTGATGACGATCTCAACAGAACGTGGAGTTAAGGCTTATCGGCTAATGCCAGAAGCTGAAACTGTAAATTCAGATCTTGGGTATCACGCTCAAGTGGTTCCGTTTGAGGGGTATGAAGAAGTATCAACCTGTATGAGAGGCCCTGCCGAGGCAGTTGAATTCCCCATTCCTGTTGAATTTCAAGGTTTGCTGTCTACGGTCAAACAAACCGATTACCCTGTCATTCAAGAGGATTGGCCTGTAATGTCAAAGCGGATGGTGGAAGTACTGGAATCGGTCGGCTCTTTCCCACATCGGATTCTGCCTGCTCGAATCCTTGAAGGCAATATAGGTCGAAGCTTGGCGGAAGGAGATCGACGCTTTGATGAACAGGGAAACTTTAAGCCAGAGTTTTACACAGATGACTATGTTTTGCTTCAACTCACAGAGCACCTTGATGCAATGGATTTAGATTTCTCGGTCTACGAGCGCCTTAATCCCAAGACAAACAGGGCTATAGGAGTTCGTAAATTTGTCTTTAAGGATATTGGTCGAGAGTATCCGCCCATCTTTCGTCCAACCCATTGCCCGACAGAGCTTTTTATCTCGGATGCAGCAAAGCAAGCACTGGAGGCCGCCGGCATTCGTGGCCTATGGTTAATTGACTATGAAGGCTATGAACCCTAACTAAACGCCTCAAATACGACCCTAAGACGGGAACTAGAGTCTTGTCTGAAGGACTTTCCGATCCAGATTTTGTAGCGTGAGGTTACTTTGATGACGATTTCAACAGAGCACGGGGTAAAGGCTTATGAGCTGATGCATGAGACCGAAACCATGAACGAAGATCTGGGCTATCACGCTCAGGTAGTTCCATTTGATGGCTTTGAGCAAGTATCCATTGCCATGAGTGATCCGTCAGAAACAGTAGAGTTTCCTGATCCCGTTCAATTTCAGGGTTTACTCTCTACCGTCAGACAAACAGATTTTCCTGTAATTAAGGAACGCTGGACTGTGATGTCAAAGCGGATGGTAGAGGTGCTGGAGTCCGTCGGTTCTTTCCCCCACCGCATTCTGCCTGCACGAATCCTTGATGGCGATATAGGTCGAAGCTTAGCGGAAGGAGATCGGCGTTTCGACGAACAGGGAAATTTCAAGCAAGAATTTTATAGTGATGACTATGTTCTACTCCAGATTACGGAGCACCTCGATGCAATGGACTTAGAACACTCAGTTTATGAGCGCCATAATCCAAAAACAAATAACGTCTTAGGAGTCGATAAGTTTGTATTTAAGGATATTGGCCAAGCTTATCCACCTATTTTTCGTCTAACGCACTGTTCGACATTTCTTTTCATCACAGAAGCAGCAAAACAAGCACTAGAAACCTCAGGCATTCGGGGGTATTGGTTAATCGACTATGAAGGCTACGAACCCTAACTGAACGCCTCAAGAGCCTTTAAAACATTGCTTTATACTAACTAGAAACGGGTACTAGAGTTCTGTCTGAAGGACTTTCCGATCCAGATTTTGTCGCTTGAGGTTAATCTAATGACGATTTCAAGAGAGCGTGGCGTAAAGGCTTATCGGCTGATGCATAATCCTGAGACTATGAATTTTGAAATCAACGCTTCCGGTAGGGTGAAGGGACGCTTAGCCCTAGGTTAGGGTAATATAGAGACAGAACGTCCTTTTTGAGGGATGTTTTTTGTTTGGAGAGGTGGCAGAGTGGTCGATTGCGTCTGACTTGAAATCAGATGATGCAGCAATGTATCCGGAGGTTCGAATCCTCTCCTCTCCGTTTTGATTGTGAGGCTAAAAAACTTTACTCTTGCCCAATCGGGGGTTTCTTGATACAAAGTACAGGTATTAACGATCTTAGGTGTGGGAGTGAGTTACGTGTCGCAAACAATTATTCAAGGCTCTGAAAGCTTTGATTTAGAACGCATCGTCTTAAGCTCTGTGATTGTAAAGGCTGCAAAAAATATTTATCAAGCCTATGTGGAAACCCACGGCAGTAAGCAAACACCCGTAGGGGTTGCGCTAAATCGGCAAACCTTCCGAGGTCAGCTTATTTTTACAGGCCAGCCCATTTTGCTGCCCCACGAGTGTTTTGTGCCAATACGAGACATTGACCTGTTTGATCTGGGTGGGTCTGAAGATTGAGGATGAATCTTTTCGCCTGGGGGTGCCGCTGCAATGGATTCGCCTGAACGATGGTTCATTGGCTTCTTTGTGCTGATTTTGGGCGCGGCGGTCGGCAGCTTTCTGAATGTGGTTATTTATCGCATTCCTGAAGGGCTATCGCTGGCTAGTCCGCCTTCGCGTTGCCCTCAGTGCAAAACGCAGCTTAAGGCTTACGATAATGTCCCGATTTTGGGATGGCTGTGGCTAAAGGGACGCTGTCGCTATTGCAGCTGCTCAATTCCGGCACGGTATCCGCTGATTGAGGCGGCGACCGCCATTTTGTTTGTGTTGACCTATGTTGTCTTTGGACCAACGCTGCAAACCGTCGGCTACTGCTTATTTTTAAGCTGGCTGCTGGCGCTAACGATGATTGATTTTGACCTGATGATTTTGCCCAATGCGTTGACGCAATCTGGGGTGATTGCGGGTTGGGCGTTTCAGGGGGCGATCGCCTTCAACCAAACGCCCACCTGGATGGGTGCTGTAAAGGGCATATCAGGGGCGTTTATTGCCTCAATTTTAGGGCTATGGCTGTTTGACAGTATCCGCATCATCGGGTCTTGGGCCTTTGGTCAAGACGCAATGGGGGGTGGCGACCCCAAGCTGGCTGCCATGATTGGCGCATGGTTGGGCTGGCCGCTGATGCTGGTGAGCGCGTTTTTAGCCTGCACTGTGGGCAGCGTGATTGGCGTGGGCGGCATTGCCCTAGGGTTGATTGGACGACGGCAGGCGATTCCCTTTGGGCCTTACTTGGCGCTGGGCGGGGCGATCGCCGCGTTCTATGGCACCCAGCTCATCAATCTATATCGCAGCTGGCTGGGGCTTTAGGGAAAGGCTGTGCAAAAACGTTGGCAACTCGGTTTATGGATTGGCGTTGGGCTATTGGCGGCGGGGCTGATTGTGCCCCATGTGCGATCGCGCTCTGAGGGAAAAGTTACGCCAGCGTCAGTGCCAGCCCTGGAATATAACGTTCTAGGGTTGGGGAATAGTACGGTCTACTATCTGACGGTTCCGCCGAATGGCTACACCATCCGACCCTTTTTGGCAGAGACGGCCTTGACGGTTGAGCAAGTGGCAAAACAAACCCAGGCACTCGCGGTTATCAATGCAGGCTTTTTTGACCCCGTTAATCAAAAAACGACCTCCACCGTCGTGATCGATGGGCGCGAGGTGGCGAATCCTAAAGACAATGAGCGATTGGTCAACAATCCGAAGCTGACTGGCTATCTCAGTGCCATTCTGAACCGCAGTGAATTCCGCGTTTACCAATGCGGAACCCAGGTTAAGTATGGGATCGGGTTCCGGTCTGAACCGATTCCCGTTGGCTGTCAGTTATCTCATGCGGTGGGAGCTGGCCCGCAGCTTTTGCCCAAAAACACCGCTCAGCAAGAAGGGTTTACAGACTATGCCAAGGGCGAACTGATTCGAGATGCAATTGGCGGGAGTCAGCCTAATGCGCGGACGGCGATCGGGTTGAAGGCGGACGGCAGTGTGGTGTGGGTGATGGTGGCGCAGACGAAGGCCAATCCTTCAGGCATGACTCTAGATGAGCTGGCAGACTTGATGAAGCGGTTGGGGGTAAAGTCTGCCCTTAATCTAGATGGCGGAACCTCCTCATCTCTGTATGCTCAAGGAGAGGCTGTCTACGGGAAGCAAAATGAGGCAGGTCAGCCGATTAGACGAGCCGTTAAATCAGCATTATTGTTAAAAAAATCAAAGTAGGGGTTCTCATGAAACGACGGAATGTTTTAGTCGCAGCTTCTTCAGGATTTTCGGTACTGGCCTTATCCGCGCTGAGCGACTCAGCTTCAAAAACCTTCGCTGCACCACCTCAGGCTCTCAACGGTAAAAACGTTCAGTTCGATAAAGACCTAACGGGCTACTATGTAACGCCAAGCGCTAAAGGGCAGTTTCCTGCGGTGATTGTGATTATGGAAGCCTTTGGACTCAATGACTACATCAAAAGCGTCTGCGATCGCCTCGCCCAAGCGGGCTATGCCGCCTTAGCCCCCGACTTTTACCAAGGTGCAGTTTATTCATATACAGATATGAACGGGGCGATCGCCAAGCTCAAAACCCTCAAAGATGATGTCGTGATGGCAGAGCTGGGTAAGGGCATAGCATTTTTAGGCAAGCGCCCTGAGGTGCAGACTGGCGGCGTGGGCGTGATGGGGTTCTGTATGGGAGGGCGCTATACCTTTTTAGCCAATGCAGTACAGGCCGCTCAGGTTAAAGCCGCCGTTAGTTTTTATGGTGGTGGGATTGCTGCAAATCCAGATCCCCTGGGTCGTGCAAACTTGCTCAGTCAGGTTGATAAGATGAACGCGCCGATTATGCTCATGTATGGCGCAGAGGATAAATCGATCTCCGCAGAAGAGCATCAGCAGGTTGCCGCAGCGTTGTCTAAGGCGAAAAAGCGCTACGCCCTCAATGTGTTTCCAAAGGCTGGGCATGGCTTCTTTAGCGATCGCCGCGATAGCTACAACCCTGACGCATCCGCAGAAGCCTGGGCTATGACCCTCAGCTTTTTTGATCGCCACCTCAAAGGCAAAAAAATCAGCTAAGGAATGAGAACAAAATAACGTTCAGGCTTTGTAGGGGCGGATTTTGCCGAAAAATTTGGGATTCTCCAGCGCGGTATCAGCTAAACCCGCCCTTACGTACATGAAAGGGTTGAGAAAATTGGACGTTAATTAAATTCGTGATCCTAAGTGACAGAGTAGACTCCGTAACGCGGTTCAGTCTCTTCTCAGAGAGAAGACTGAACCATTTTTGTGTTGCAGCCGTCTAAACAATAAGAAGGCTCAAGGATAGGAGGTTTAGCCACATGGTCACTGAGGTTTTGCCATTTCTGCTCCCGCAATAATGCAAGAAATGACCGCCAATGCTTTTTCTAAACCTCCTTCTGATGTGGCGCTGATTAAAGCCTGTCAGTTAGGCGAGACGGACGCATTTCGGGAGCTGTATCGACGGCACCAAAAGTCGGTACGCGCGATGCTTCAGCACTTGTGCGACCCCACGATGCTAGAAGATCTGGTTCAAGAGGTGTTTATCAAAGCATGGAAGGGGCTTCCTAAAATGCGTGGCTCGGCTCAGTTCTCAACCTGGCTGTACCGCATTGCTTGGAACGTTGGCGCAGACTATCGGCGCAGTATGGCTCAGCAGAGAAAACGCATTCAGCAGCAGGAAATCATGTGTGCGGCAATAGATAGTTCTATCAATTCTCTCCAGCAGATTCACCATCAAGATTTAGTCAGCCGAGGGCTACAGGAAATTAGCTCAGACCACGCCATTGTAATCATCCTTCATGACCTTCAGGATATTCCCCAAGCTGAAATTGCCGAAATATTAAAAATACCGATTGGAACCGTGAAGTCTAGGCTATTCAATGCTCGACAAACCCTTCGTCAATTCTTTCATCAAGAAGGCGTTTCGCTATGACTAAGACCCAGAACCACAGTTTGGATTCCCCTGAAGAACTGAATGATAAAGATGCCAATTTGACTGCATTTTTACGACAGTATGCGCCTCCAGTCCCTGTCTCGGCTGGGGATGCAGAGGATCGGCTGATGATGGCAATTGCTAGCTGTTCTAAAGGGGGAACGCACTCAGCATCTGCCAAAGGTAGCGCCACCGATCAAACCATTCGTAAAAAGCGCTCTTTGAAAAGACAGATTGCAATTTTTGCTGGCTGTTCAGCTTTAGTTTATGGCTTGTGGCAGCTATCCCAAGTCATCATGCCACCCAATCATTCTGCTGGAGAACTAGCAGAAATTGAAAACTTTTGGTTCCAAAATTGGGATGGCGTTGCCAACGCAGAAGAAGCCTATCCTTGGCTGACAAAGGGCGATTCTGGCGTAGATTTAGCGGCAAGGCGATCAACATTAACGCCAACCGCAACACATTTTGATCGCTCACATCTCATTGACATCTCACATCCAAGACAGGAATAATCTCATGCAGCTTCCCCGACTCACCACCTCTACGCTGTTAGGTTTTGCACTTGGCACTGTGGCAACGCTAACCGTCCCTCATTTAATCAACTTTAAGCTCCCCGTCAATGCTCAATCTGCGCCCAGCGAAGTCTCTTCAGCAACAGCGCAGCCCGTATTGCCGTCGGATGATATTAAATCGCGAGAAACTCGACCTAAAAAAATGGGTCAGATGTTTCAGCGCCTCAATTTAACGCCAGATCAGATCCAAAAGATGCGATCAATTCGGCAACAATATAAAGACCCCATTCGTGAGCAGCAGCGCAGCATCAGAGAAGCCCGTCGAGCAATGCAGCAAACCTTTGGGAGTGTGAGTCCATCTTCTACAGTGCTGTCTGAATTTCAAGCTGTGCAGCAGAAGCAGCAGTCTCTTAATCAACTGCGGTTTAAAAGTCTTTTGGCAATCAGAGAGGTATTAACCCCTACGCAGCGGCAGCAGCTCGCCGAACAAATGATGAGCCGTCAAGATAAGTTGCAGCGCAAAAACCTTTTAAAAAAAGATGAATAGTATTTCGTTTGAATTACTCTATTCTGATATTAGTCTTGAGATTGTCTGAACCTTTTCCTCTGTCCCAAAGTCTAACTATTTAGGATTAACAAAGTTGATTGAATCAATTTTGAAAAATCTATGAAGCCTCATTACATTTTTGTATTGACTAGGAGAATTAAGGATGATTTCTATCTTTCGTTTTGCGCTACCTGCGGTCTGTGCTGCAACGCTCGTTTCACCACTCGCAGCTCAGGCAAATCAGTACTTTCCTCGTACTATCAATCAACGGCAAAGTCATCAGCAATCTCGTATTTTTAATGGAGTCAAAAATGGTCAAATCAGCCAAAAAGAGTATCGCAATTTAGAACGGCGATCGCTCTCGATTGAACAGCAGCAGAGAAGAGATATGCGAGATGGCGGTGGCCTGACCCTACGGGAACGGTATCAACTGAACCAGCGCCTGAATCGTCTCTCTAACTCGATTTATGGCGATCGCCATAACTAACGGATCTATCCAGCTCATGTACGTAAGGGCGGGTTTAGCTAATACTGCATCGGAGAATCTTAGATTTTTCGGCAAAACCCGCCCCTACAAAACCTGGATGTTATTTTATTTCCATTCCTAATTAATTATCTAATGGATAGTGGTCATTTTATTTCTGCATAAAAGCTTGTATTGTTGTAAAGCCCATGTTTATAAAGCCTTATGTTTCTATCCTTGCAGTTGCGCTCACCTTTGGGTTCCAAACTTATAGTCAAGCAGCAATACCGTCAGATCCAAAGGTGTTGCATGCGATCAACCGTCTCAGCTTTGGCCCCCAGCCAGGGGATATTGAGCGTATCCAAAATTTAGGGGTAGAGCGCTACATCCAGCAGCAGCTTAATCCCAACATGATTCCAGAATTACAGGCTCTTAATGCCAAACTTGCAGGGCTAGAGACTATCCATTTAAGCTCGCTACAGCTTTTTGAACAAGCTAAGTTACCGCGCTTAGAGAAAGGACAAAAACCCAGCCCGGAACAGCGTAAAGCCTATCAAGCAAAGCTCCGTCAAGTTCTGGAGCAAGCCATACAGGCGCGGCTGCTGCGGGCAACCGAAAGTCCGCGTCAGCTTCAAGAAGTAATGGTGGACTTTTGGTACAACCATTTCAACGTGTTTTCTAAAAAAGGCGTAACTCGCTTTCTGGTTGGAGCCTACGAAAAAGAAGCCATTCGCCCTTATGTGTTCGGTTACTTCCGTGACCTGATTGGATCAACCGCTCGTCATCCTGCCATGCTGTTTTATTTAGACAACTGGCAAAATACGGCACCCAACAGCCCTGGCGCTCGGGGTAAAGCACAGGGATTAAATGAGAACTATGCCCGTGAGCTGATGGAGCTACATACCTTAGGCGTAAAGGGTGGCTATACCCAGAAAGACGTGGTTGCGCTGGCAAAGATTTTAACAGGCTGGACGTTTCGGCGCGCTGAGCGGCCCAACGTAGGTCAATACGGATTTTATTTTGATGCCAAGCGCCATGACTACAGCGACAAAGTTTTTATGGGTCAGGTCATCAAAGGTGGCGGGATTGTCGAAGGGGAACAAGCCTTTGACATTTTGGCAAAAAGTCCTGCAACGGCGCGTCACATTAGCTATCAACTCGCGCAGTATTTTGTGACGGATCAGCCGCCTGAGGCGTTGGTAGAACGCCTCGCTCAAAAGTTTTTATCGACAGACGGGAATATTCAAGCAGTGCTCGATACGCTGTTTCGTAGCTCAGAATTTTGGGACAGTCGCGTTTACAATGCCAAGTTTAAAACGCCCTATCAGTATGCAGTCTCGTCACTCCGCGCCACAGGAATGGAGATAACAAATTTCCGCCCAGTGTTTGGCTTTTTACAGCAGGCCGGAATGCCGCTCTATGGCTGTCTTGCGCCAGATGGGTATAAAAACACGCAAGAAAGCTGGCTGAACCCGGATGCGATGACGCGACGCATTAGTTTTGCGACAGCACTCGCAAGCGGACGCCTACCGTTATTAAGCACCCCTATGGTCAGTCCCGTGCTAGAAGTGACGCAGCTTAGAACGACGCTGGGGAATTCGTTTTCGGTGAAAACACAGCAGGCGATCGCCGCCGCCAGTCCCCCTTCACTTCGCGCCGCGCTGATGCTGGGCAGTCCAGAATTTATGCGGCGCTAGTTCTTACTGAAACTCTTCAGGCTTAAACCTATGAATAGACGTTACTTTCTTCATCAGGCTGGCTTTACGGCTTTCTCAGCCCTTGCCGCCATTGGAACCCACGGCTGGATTGCCCAATCGAATGCCCAAGGTTCTTCCTCATCGCCTAAACGACTGATTGTCATTTTTTTGCGCGGTGCCGTGGATGGCTTAAACGTCGTAGTGCCCTATCGTGAATCAACCTATTACGAAAATCGGCCTAGAATTGCGATTCCCCGACCCAATACAGTCGGCGGTGCGCTAGATCTAGACGGACAGTTTGGCCTACACCCTGCCCTTGCGCCTTTAATGCCGCTTTGGCAGCAAAAAAGTTTGGCCTTTGTCCATGCTTCGGGTTCCCCTGCCCCCACGCGATCGCACTTTGAAGCCCAAGACAACATGGAGCGAGGTGCGCTCGGTCTTTCAACCACTCAAGATGGCTGGATGAACCGACTGTTGGGCGTAATGTCGGGTCGTAACCCCATTCAGGCAGTCAATGTGGGCAACACAACGCCCCGAATTTTAGCGGGTCGAGTCCCTGTAGCAACCCTCGCACTGGGGAGAGGGGCAGCAAGACCTTTACAGATTGATCGACCTCAAGTGGCTGCCGCGTTTGATAGCCTCTACAGCAGCAGTGATGCAATCAGTCAGGCTTATAAAGAAGGGCGCTTAGCACGCAAAGCCATTTTGTCTAATCTGGACGCTGAAACAACAATGGCAAACAATGGCGCACCTTTACCCAATGGTTTTGCAGGCGATGCCCGACGACTGGCTCAGATGATGGTAAAAGACAACCGAGTAAAGCTAGGCTTTATGGCGCTGGGGGGCTGGGATACCCATGTCAATCAAGGCGCAAGCCAAGGCCAACTGGCGCGGAACCTAGAGCAATTGGGGCAAGGCTTGGCGACCCTGCAAACTACCCTTGGCTCAGCTTATAAAGACACCACTATTTTAGTCATGTCAGAATTTGGTCGAACAGCTCACGAAAATGGAGATGGGGGTACCGATCACGGGCATGGCAATGTCATGTGGCTGTTGGGGGGTGGTGTGCGCGGTGGCAAGGTTTACGGCGATTGGCCAGGGCTTGCTGCCAACCAACTTCACGAAAACCGAGACTTGGCCATTACAACAGATTTTAGAGATGTGATTGCGGTGACGTTAGCGCGTCATCTCACACTTTCTGATCATCATCTCAGTCAAATTTTGCCGAGCTATCGTCCGCTCCAGAGCAATCTACCGCTTTACTCTTAAGCCTTGAGGCATTGCCAAGATTAGGTTTTGTGTGGGGGGAGCGAAAACGGGCGATCTAGCCTATTTTCATTTGTCTACTTTCATTTATTGAAGGATGGCTGAACTGGTCTGAGCATTTGAGACAAATACACCTAAACAAACATTGTTGGAGTCTGTGACAACCCACGGATGGTTGATAAATGTGGATTGTGTCAAGCTTTCGTTTGGGGCGAGGTCAAAGAAATATACTCGTGCGCCTGAATAGTCAAGCCAGTAGACTTTGATGGGAACTGCCTTTTGATTAACAAAGACAATAGTGCTGGGTGCAGTGCCAGACTGCGATCGCAGGTTTGCTTCTCCAACACATCCTGAAGACGCAACGCTAGGAGGCTGAATGCTGTGGACTCGAGATGCAACCGTGCTGTTTACCTTGCGGACTTCAATATTGCTAACGTCACTTTGGAAAAATAAATTGGCCTGACTCCCCTCCACGCAGCTATAAAAACCCCCATCCCCTAACAGCCAACCGGAACAGGTTGGCATAGTTTGCATGTTTGTCGATAGTGCATCAATCATTGGGTCACTCGATACAGGATTCTTACAAGGGTTAATCGTTCCATCCGCATCGGGAACCCGACCATATCGAGCAAGCATTCGTGGCTGTAGCCATCCACTCGTGCTAGGGCGAATATCGTACACAATCGGGTCAAAGTCTGCTGGCGTGGGCGGCGGGGCACCTGCATTGGGTCCCCCTGCTGGACAAATTGCTGGGACGGCGCGAGTCGGGCGCTCAAGGTATAGCCCAAGGGTTCCGTAGCTTCCTAAGCTAGACAGGTTAACCCCTGCACTGGTTACAACATCTGCTAGCGATACAGTGCTTGAAGTTGTGATTAAGCTTGCTGAGCTATTAAGGGCACTTTTGGCGTTGGACGGACTAGGGGACGCACCACTAGGTGCCCCGCTGTTGGCAGAGGGGGCTGACGTTGCGTTAATAGAACGTGCCATGCGAATTTCATTGGTCATAAAGTCCAATGCTCTGTTGAGTTCGTTCTGCCGTGCTGACCTTGATTCAGCCGCTTGACTCATCGTCATCGCTGAAATTAGCCCTGACCAAGTGACTAAAATGACGACCACGCTCAAAACACCTGCAACCAAAAGCTCAATCAGCGTGAAGCCCCGTTGAGTTTTGCCCTGCTGTTGCTGCAATTGAGAGAACATCAACCAACGGTGCCTTTTAGATTTTGAGTGTGGCTTCATTGCTGTTTCCAATCCAACGCTGAGCAAACGCCAGTATCTGTAATATCTTTCGGGTTAGTGCCACCCGTATAAACACCAATTCGAGTAAGACCCAAATTGCTAGAAATAGCCACACATTTCTTTTTGACTTGGGGTTTTGATGAGATAAATGCCACCACTTTTCCGGTTGGATCTACTGGAGTTTCCGGTGGGGTAACAGCGCTTGATATCGCAAATTCTGCACTGCCAAGGGAGCCATACTGTACCACAACGGATCCAGAGGATGATGAAGACGCTGCGGACTGAGCCGTTTGCAGATTAGAGGCGAGATTAACCGCATCTGATAATTCAGGACTACCGGAAGTTAAGCAGTTTCCTGAAATCTTTTTGCTACCCGAACTACTTGCGGGGAAGTATTTTGCAAGCAATGCCTGGAGCCACGCCGGAAGCGGACTGGCGCTTGGGCTATTGCCAGTGGTTGGAACTTGCACAACGCACACTTGACTGGTACGAATGGCTTGCCGTTGGGTGTCTTGAAGCGCCATCCGTATTTCATTAATCGTTTGGTCAACTTTCATACTATCGAGCAGCGACGCAAAGCTCGGGACGGCAACTGAGGCTAAAATTCCCGCCAATGCAATGACGATCAGCGTTTCAATAAGGGTGAAGCCCCGTGGATGATGCCGTCGATGTTGATAATGGTGTTGTTTGGGCGATCGCCGTCGAATCTTCATGATCTCAACCTTAAAAAGAGAAAATTGTGGCAGCATCTAATTCACCCGCCGCCAGTTTTGAATAGCCCCGTACCTGTAACGTGCAGGCCAATCCATATACTCCACAAGGTCTGACAAACTTGTAACATCATCGGGTACTCCGATGCCAGAAGTAGCTCCCGCAGTAATGGTTGTGTCATATTGTGTTCCCGTATTTCCTGTGAGATAGTTGACATCTCGATTCCCAGCAGCATTTTTAGAACTGAGAAAAGCCTGGGTCCAAACCACTCCTTCAATGTTGGTATTTCTACCACCTGGGCAGCCTGAACCTGAGGTCATTATTCTTAATTCATCCCGAAGAGAATACAGAAATGCATTTTGGATACAGGTTCGATCATAAAGATTCGTTTGACTGTTCCCTCGAAGCATAATTCGGAGGTCTCCAACCTTAGGCGGTTGTCCATCCGTGCGAATATTAATGATTTTTGCAGTATTTCGTAATGTAATCGCCTGATCGGGATTGTTGCCAGGAGCACCGTTGTCGGTAACGTCAATTCGCACAGCTCCACCCGTGGTATCCACTGTCAGGGTATCGTTATTCGCAAGGTCGATTTTATTAACTTGAAAGACCGTGGGTACTGTCCCCTCCACTCCGCTAAGGGTAGTGGTCGTCTTAATGACGCCTACATTTGTTCCAGTACTTCCAACGGGAATGTTTGGAGTCAGGCTACAGGCAAAGAGCTTTCCTTCAACCGTATCGGTATTGGCTCCATCGCTTACAGTAGATGACCAAACTGCTTTGAGGTAGTTGGGGCGAGTTGCATCTCCGGGTTGAGAGATCCCTGTCAAAGATGAATCTGCCGAATTGGGAGAGATATAATACACATTTCCCTTTCGTCCCAATATCTGACGACCTCGCAGGGCTAATACACCACCTTTCCAAACATCGGTAGGAGTACTATCGAAAAGTAGAACACCCGGAAAATCATCTAAAACTGGCTCGATGGAAAGCGTAACTGCGACTAATGATAACTGGCCTTGATAGTTACCCTCTACCAATACAGTTCCTATTTTGCTTATTTTATCGTAGCGGTATCCACGGATAGTATAGGTTTGCTTTGTCCCAATTGTTCCGGTGAGGGCAATATTGGGTGCGCTTCGCCCAATCTGTTGAAAACAGGGCGAAGCGCTAGGGTTATAGCCCGTCCATTCGTCTACGGATGTTGCGGTTTCATCTCCGCTGTTGGGGATGCCGTCAACGCCCAAGTAGATTTGCCCCGTTGAAGGGTTAATAGGGTCATAATTGCGGACCAACAACACCCCATTATTGGGTTTGCTCAATTGAAGTAGCACTCTGGATATCGCACCGTCACTCACTAAAATGCTGGCTCCCAACGCACGACGCTGTACAGAAGTGCTGCGGTCATTTTGAGCCACCAAAATGCTTGCCCCCGCAAAAGCAATCATCACCAATCCAAGGGCAATCGCAATGGGTAAAGCAAACCCAGTATTTTTATGGGTGGTGCTGAGTCTATATCTGCCTAATATTGAGATAATATTGTTAATTAACATTGATTTAAAAAGATTTAATAGCCCCTTAGAGATAGAAAGAGACAGAAATAGCTGAATTTTTAATTCAAAGTACTAATTATGGTGTATATTTTTCAAAACAAAACTCTATCTTTTTTTAGCACTAGTATTATTTAATTTTTATGTTTTTAATTTTGAGCGATTTAATTTTGAGCGATTTAATAGTTTTCCTGACTCAAAGTAGAACAGCTTTTAATCATGGAATGCCTTTTCTCTCCCTCGTTAGGTTTATGTATGATTGGACTCTGTAAATCTATACTGTCTTCATAATGACTTAGCATCCTAAAGCCATCCTTCGCATAGCTATTATTATTCTCTCGTCATAATTTATTTTTTGCATTGATGAAAATACCTAAATTTCAGAAATTCTGCATATTGATTTATAGTGGTTTCGTAAAAGATAGGTCTAATTTCTACAGAAAGATGCGAACCGATGAAGATCTGTCACGGCCGCTTGAAGTCATGAGAATTTTTATTCAAAAACAGCCAGATCGTAAGCAAACATCTTTGCTTACGATCTGGCTGTTTTTTTTACTGACTCTGCCCCCCAATGAAAGCAAGCCTTTCTTAGCTGCTGGTTAATACCTCGGCTGGGAGCCGCTGAAAGCTTAGACGCTCGTTGGCAACATCTACAAAAATAGTGTCGCCATCTTTGTAGTCGCCCCGTAAGATGCTCTTTGCCATCGTGGTTTCTAACTCTTTCTGAATGGTGCGCTTAAGGGGACGTGCGCCATAAACAGGGTCGTAGCCCACTTCTGCCAGTAGATCCAGAGCCGCATCGGATAACTTGAGCGCCATCTTCCGTTCTTGCAGTCGCTTCTCGAGTCGTTTGACCTGGAGCTTCACGATATTGCGAAGCTGATCTTTGCGAAGGCTATGGAAAATAATCGTTTCATCCACACGGTTGAGGAACTCGGGACGGAAGCTACCCCGCAGTGCCTCCAGCACCCGCGTCTGCATTTCACCGTAGCGGCTGTCATCCCCTGCTAAGTCGAGGATGTACTGCGACCCGATGTTGCTGGTCATAATGATGATGGCGTTTTTGAAATCTACGGTGCGGCCTTGGGAATCGGTGGCACGACCATCATCGAGAATTTGCAGCAGGATGTTGAATACATCGGGGTGGGCTTTTTCTATTTCGTCAAACAAGATAACGGAGTAGGGTCTGCGCCGTACGGCTTCGGTGAGCTGACCGCCTTCGTCGTAGCCCACGTATCCTGGAGGCGCACCCACTAAGCGCGATACGGAGTGATTTTCCATGTACTCCGACATGTCAATCCGCACGATCGCCTCTTCGGTGTCAAACATATAGGCCGCGAGTGCCTTTGCCAGCTCGGTTTTGCCTACCCCTGTTGGCCCTAAGAAGATAAAGCTGGCGATGGGTCGGTTGGGGTCGGCGAGTCCTGCCCGCGATCGCTGAATAGCATCTGCCACTGCGGTAACGGCCTCTTCTTGACCAATGACGCGCTGATGTAGCTCGTCTTCGAGATACAGCAGCTTTTCCATTTCAGACTGCACCAGTTTGGTCACAGGGATACCCGTCCATTTGCCAATAATTTCGGCAATATCGGCCTCGGTCACTTCCTCGCGCAGCATAGAGTGACCCGTGGTTTGGGTTTGGGTGAGGTTAACTTCAGCCTGTTCTAGGTCGCGCTGAAGGCTGGTGAGTTTGCCATACTTTAGCTCGGCAGCGCGGTTGAGGTCGTAGTCGCGCTCGGCCTGCTGAATTTCAATGTTGACCCGATCAATTTCTTCTTTGACGCTTTGGATCTGGTCAATGACGTGTTTTTCAGACTGCCACTGCGCGTTAAGGCTAGACTGCTGCTCTTTCCAATCTGCTAGCTCTTTTTCAAGTCGCCCCAGCCGATCTTGAGACGCGCGATCGCTCTCTTTTTGCAAAGACAGTCGCTCCATCTCAAGCTGAAGTACCTTGCGATCAATTTCGTCTAGCTCCTCTGGTTTGGAGGTGATTTCCATTTTGAGCTTGGCAGCGGCTTCGTCCATAAGGTCGATCGCCTTATCGGGCAAAAAGCGATCGCTGATGTACCGGGTCGAGAGCGTGGCAGCAGCCACCAGCGCATTATCAGAAATCTTGACCCCGTGGTGAACTTCGTAGCGTTCTTTTAGGCCGCGCAAAATTGAAATGGTGTCTTCAATGGTGGGCTGGTCAATAAACACCTGCTGGAAGCGTCGTTCTAGCGCCGCATCTTTTTCAATATATTTACGGTATTCATCTAAGGTGGTAGCACCAATACAGCGCAGTTCGCCCCGCGCCAGCATGGGCTTGAGCAAGTTGCCTGCATCCATAGAGCCTTGGCTGGCACCTGCGCCCACGACAGTATGAATTTCGTCAATAAACAGAATAATTTGACCGTTAGATTCGGTCACTTCTTTAAGTACAGACTTGAGGCGCTCTTCAAATTCGCCTCTGTACTTTGCCCCTGCGATCAGTGCGCCCATGTCTAGGGTGATGAGCTGGCGATCGCGCAAAGACTCCGGCACGTCTCCGGCTAGGATGCGCTGGGCTAGACCTTCGGCGATCGCCGTTTTACCCACCCCTGGCTCCCCAATCAGCACGGGATTGTTCTTGGTACGGCGAGACAAAATTTGAATGGTGCGGCGAATTTCATCATCTCGACCAATCACAGGGTCGAGCTTACCCGCTTTTGCCAATTGGGTGAGATCACGCCCATATTTTTCGAGCGATTCGTACTTGCCTTCAGGATTTTGATCCGTCACTTTTTGACTTCCCCGTATTTGCTCAATAACTAATCGCAGCTTGGCTTCATCTAACCCGACTTCCCGCAATAGCGCTTGACCAAAGCGATCATCTTTAGCGTAGGCCAGAATCAGATGCTCAATCGAAATGTATTCATCTTCAAAAGATTGACGATAGCCGTCGGCGCGGTCTAGCAGTGTATCTAAGCTGCGACCTAGATAAACCGAGCTACTGGGCGTACTCAGCTTTGCCTGCTTGTTGATGAATTCGGTTGTACGGTCTCTTAGCCGCTGTACATTTGCCTCAGCCTTATTAAAAATGCTTGCAGCTAAACCATCTTGTTCTAAGAGCGCCTGAAGCAAATGCTCACTCTCGATCTGCTGCTGGTGCGCTTCCTTCACAATATCTGGGGTGCGAACCACGGCTTCCCAGGCTTTTTCGGTAAATTGGTTAGGGTTTGTAGGCTGCATACGTCATCATTCCTTGCGGCAATGTCACCAAGCTGTGCTGCTTTACAGTCATTGTAGAGAGTGTGCAGCAATTCATAGGATCGGTGTTCTCACCCTTAAAGATAGGGGTTTACGACTTTTTATTAGGGCTGTGTTCTAAGCCATTCAATTCAGCATTCAATTCAGTCTGTTTTTTAATAAATTTTATGGAAGACCCTTCTTTATCTCTGCCAGATATCCATCTGAGTGATTCTGATTTGGAATACTTGGCGCACCTTAGACAGCGCCAGCCTGCTCGGACGGCAACGCCGCCTCAGTTTTCTAGGGGCGATCGCATTGCTGATGCGGTCAGTGCCACGGTAGGTTCCTGGCGATTCATTATTGTCCAAAGTTCACTGCTGGCGATCTGGATCTGTCTTAACATCACGGCCTGGGTGCAGCATTGGGATCCATATCCATTTATTTTGCTGAACTTAGCACTTAGTTTTCAGGCGGCCTATGCAACCCCCTTTATTTTAATGAGCCAGAATCGACAGTCTGGGGTAGATCGGCAGAAGGCACAGCAGGATTTAGACTGTGACCTTAAGGCCGAAATGGAAATTGAGCTACTCCACGCGAAGTTAGACGCGCTACGCACCCAAGAAATTGCTGAACTCAAGACACAGCTTGATCGGCAGTATGAAATTATTCAAAGGCTAGAAGGGCTTCTAGAACGGGAAATTTCTGCAAATCATCCTGAGACAATTGCGTAGAATCTAACGCACGAACTAATCAAAGTAAAAGAGCGTGATCAGCTTGCGCTGATTTTCAGCTTCTTCGCAAGTCTGAAGCAGCGTGCGGCTGTCGTGGTAGGCAAAGCAGACCAACTGCTGACAGCGGGTAATAATTTCTTGGTTGCACAGGGCACTGGCTTCGGCAAGCGTAAGATGGTCGTTTTCGGGTTTTTCGACCAGGTGCATGACCTGCTCAAGCTGGGAGCGAGATTCATCGGGCTGACGCTGAAGGCTTTGGGGTAGCACAACCGTAAGCAGATTGGGGTCGGCGCGCATTGCACCTCGAATGGCAGCGGCGTTGGTGCCCGTTGCGCCAGAGGTAAGCAGGCGATTTCCTGATAGCACCAGCGCGTAGCTCAGCATCTCAATCATGTACTGATGAACGATAGGGACATGGCGAGAACCCAGCATTGCAATGCGCTTTGAACCCGTTTGCTGAATGCTTGCTAATTCCTGAAGAAAGTCATCAACCTTTGGATCGGCGATTTGGGGCAAGTCAATAGATTGGCTCAATGGGTTGCTCTGCCGAAACTACGCCGCTATTTTAGCAAAGGTAGGTCGTCTTTTTCTGAATTCCCTCAATCACGATGGTTAAGGGCGCTTAGAAAGGGTTTGATGATGTCCCAAGCCTTGTGTTCTAAGTGTTCATCTTGGGCATTCAGCCACTGAATCTCTGGATTTGCCCTAAACCAGGTGCGCTGACGCTTTGCAAATTGCCGCGTGTGCAGCACAATGGCGGCGATCGCCGCTTCCAAGGTACAGCCTCCCTTCAGGTACTGGCTCAGTTCGGTATAGCCCAAGGTCTTGAGCAGCGGGAGTTCTGCGCCATAGCGATGAACAATGTGCTGAACTTCCTCCACCCATCCGTGCTGAATCATTTGCTCCGTTCTGCGCTGAATCAGAGCCACTTGTTGATCGAGGTCTGGCACGTCTAGACCAATCTGCAAGATGGGGTAGCTAGGCGGATTGCTTCCCTGCTGGGCAGAAAGGGGAATGCCTGTGGTGTAAAAGACCTCCAGGGCGCGCAGGGTTCTGACCTGATCGTTCGCATGAACTTTTAGCGCAGAAGGTGGGTCTACCTGCTGGAGCCACTGATATCGCTCTGGCTGAGAGAATGTGGTGAGCTGCGATCGCAGTTCCATCTGCGGCGGCACACGGGGAATCTGTAAGCCCTGCACTACAGACTGGATATAAAGCCCTGTTCCACCCACCAAAATTGGTATAACCCCCTGGCGCTGAAAATCCGCAATTAAAGCTTGGGCTAGAGATTGATACTCCGCAACGGTAAACGTAGCATCTGGTGGGCATAAATCTAATAAATAGTGAGGTACCTTGACACAATCTGATAGCGAAGGTTTTGCCGTGCCGATATCAAACGCCTCATACACCTGACGAGAATCTGCGCTCAAAATGGGGAAACCCAGGCGCTCGGCTAGGGTTAGCGCCAAATTAGACTTTCCGGTGGCGGTTGCGCCACAGATCACAATGAGGGCAGGCTTCATAAACCCTGCATTACCCCCCTTAATCCCCCCTTATAAAGGGGGGAGACCGGAAATTTAGTGCCCTCCCCTTTTAAAGGGGAGGGTTGGGAGGGGTAGTGCAAGGTGCCAAAACATAGACTCATAGGTTATTTCAGACTTGTGTGTAAACGCTCCCTCAGCATACCGAGAGATTGCCCTCTCCCTGAACCCACTCAAAAACCTCAAACACATCTATAGCGTCCCTACTTCATTCTTCTGATTTAAGGCACTTTGAGCCGCCAAAAACCCATTTGTGATAGAATTTTGATTGGTTTTATTATTTGTCGCGTCACAAGGGCTTTACGCCGCTTACAGGAGCCTGTTACTTAATGACCACTACTGAAAACTACGGTGCCAGTCAGATTCAAGTTCTGGAGGGGTTAGAAGCCGTCCGCAAGCGTCCTGGGATGTACATTGGTACCACGGGGCCACGGGGGCTGCATCACTTAGTATACGAGGTTGTTGATAACTCCGTCGATGAGGCGTTAGCAGGGCACTGTAGCCACATTGAAGTGACGCTCAATGAAGACGGGTCTGTCACTGTCTCTGATGATGGGCGCGGTATCCCCACCGATGTTCACCCCCGCACGGGTAAGTCTGCCCTAGAAACGGTGATGACGGTGCTGCATGCAGGCGGTAAGTTTGGCGGTGGCGGCTATAAGGTTTCGGGCGGTCTCCACGGGGTGGGGATTTCGGTGGTGAATGCCCTCTCAGAATGGGTGGAAGCTCAGGTCTGGCGCAATAACAAGCTGTATACCCAGCGATTTGAGCGAGGCATTGCGGTAACGGAGCTTGTAGAGCATGGCTGCGATCGCACCAAAACCGGCACCCAAATGACCTTTTTGCCGGACGTGCAAATTTTCACCTCTGGCACTGAATTTGACTACAAAATTCTGACCAATCGCTTTCGGGAACTGGCCTACCTGAATGCTGGCGTTGAGCTAATTTTTACAGATAAGCGCCTTGCACTCTTGGGGCTGGATGAACCCAAGGTTGAGGTGTACTACTACGAAGGCGGCATCCGCGAATATATCAGCTATATGAATAGCGATAAAACGCCGCTCAATGAAGAAATTATTTATGTGCAGGGCGAGCGCAACAGCATCCAAATCGAGGTTGCGTTCCAGTGGTGTACTGACGCCTATACCGACAACCTGCTGGGCTTTGCCAACAACATCCGCACCATTGATGGCGGTACCCATTTAGAGGGGCTGAAGGCAGTTCTAACTCGCACCATCAACTCAGTGGCGCGCAAACGCAACAAAATCAAAGAAAACATGCCCAATCTGGGCGGTGAGCATATCCGTGAAGGTCTAACCGCCGTGATTTCGGTGAAGGTGCCTGACCCCGAGTTTGAGGGGCAAACCAAGACCAAGCTTGGCAACCCTGAAGTGCGGGGCGTGGTGGAATCTTTAGTAGGGGAAGTGCTGACGGAGTATTTTGAATTTCAGCCCTCTGTCCTTGACCTTGTGCTGGATAAGGCAACTCAGGCATTTAATGCAGCCGAAGCAGCGCGTCGGGCGCGGGAATTGGTGCGCCGGAAGTCTGTCCTTGAGTCTTCAACGCTGCCTGGGAAATTAGCAGATTGCAGCTCCCGTGACCCCAAAGAATCGGAAATCTATATTGTGGAAGGGGATTCTGCGGGAGGTAGTGCTAAACAAGGACGCGATCGCCGTTTCCAGGCCATTTTGCCGTTGCGGGGTAAAATCCTCAACATTGAAAAAACCGACGACTCCAAAATCTACAAAAATACTGAAATCCAGGCGCTCATTACGGCCTTGGGTTTAGGCATTAAGGGCGAAGAATTTGATGCGGCGCAGTTGCGCTATCACCGCATCGTCATCATGACCGATGCTGACGTGGATGGTGCCCACATCCGCACGTTGATTTTGACGTTCTTTTATCGCTACCAGCGGCAGCTCATTCAGGATGGCTATATTTACATCGCCTGTCCGCCGCTTTACAAGGTGGAGCGGGGTCGCTCTCACCACTACTGCTACAACGAGCAAGAGCTGACCAATCTCACCCAAAATGTCTTTCCCGCCAACGCCAACTACACCATTCAGCGGTTCAAAGGGCTTGGCGAAATGATGCCGCAGCAGCTTTGGGATACCACCATGAACCCCGAAACCCGCACCTTTAAGCGCATCAACATTGAAGACGCCACCGAAGCCGATCGAATTTTCACGATTTTGATGGGCGATCGTGTTGCCCCGCGTCGTGAATTTATTGAAACCTATGGCTCTCGTCTTAATATGGCTGAGCTAGATATCTAAACCTCGGGCTATTGCACCTTGGCACGGAACCGTAGAAACCCGTAAGATTCTTTGGAGGTTCCCGAAGCTGTAGCGTTGGGGGACATTACCTAAGTTGACCACAATGGTGCCATTGTCTTCGGCTAAGGCGGGTTGGGTACAGGCGCGGGGGAAAGGTAATCCTGGTGGATAGTACCGCGCCGTGCCTCCATCCCCGATTTTGGTATAGCCATCGGCTGTGTCTGCCGCTGTTGAGCTTTTGTTCTGAAATGCCGTACTGAGGATGGGTGGCGATCGCACTCACTCCATAACTCCTGCTTTCAGGCTTCCTAGGGTTAGACCAAAACGCTCCTTCGCATTTGTGTGTACAGTTGCAATAGGTCTGTAACAAAGGGCTATATCAGCGTTAGCCTTTTTATCTAGTTTGACCATATTTCCCTGAAAATCGACCATATTTCTCTCATTGATGAGTTGATCGAGCAAAAAATTATTGAGAGCATTGTTCTCGAATGGTTCGATTTCTAGGCTGGCAAATTCTGCAACCGACCTCTTTCTCGCTCAAAACATAGCCTACCTGCGGCGATCGCCCCCATTTCCCGTAGGATTTTATTAACGTGGCGAAACCGAGGGGAAAACTCATGGAAAAATCAACAGTCTACGCGGAGTACGCAACCCTCAACGCGCTCCCTGAAATTTGGCCTATTTTAGCGAAGCGGTGTGGCTCAGTCGTGGCGCTACAGGATGCCTACAGTACCCCTGCTGTCACCCTTACCTTTGCGCAAATGTCCCAACAGATCGGTCAGTTTGCGGCGGCACTCCAAAGCTTGGGCGTGCAGGTGGGCGATAGCTACGCACCAAGAGTCCGCATTTCTCTGTTTGCCGATAACTCCGCCCGTTGGTTTGTCGCAGACCAAGGCTGTATGACCGCAGGAGCCGTAGACGTGGTGCGGAGTGCCCTCGCCGATACCCAAGAGCTGGCCTACATCTACGAAAATAGTGAATCTTCGGCGCTGTTGATAGAAGACCTTAAAGTCTATAAAAAGCTGTTGCCACTGCTTTCTACCGCAAACCTTAAGTTTGTGGGGCTACTCTCCGACGAGCCAACGCCCACCGATAGCCTTATCCCCATCGTCAATTTTTCTCGGATGCTAGAGATAGGCAGCAGCCATCCCTTTACGGCACCCCAATTTAAGCTAGACCAATTGGCAACCCTGCTCTATACCTCCGGTACAACGGGCAAACCCAAAGGCGTTCGGCTCACCAATGCTAACCTCATGCATCAGATGAATACGTTTTCTGATGTGCTGAGGCCAGTTCCTGGCGATCGCGCCATCAGCATTCTCCCCACCTGGCACTCCTTTGGACGCACCGTCAAGTATTACCTGCTCTCCCAAGGCTGCACTCAGGTCTATACCAACATTCGCAACCTGAAGCGCGATTTGCTGGCTCATCCCCCAGAATTTATGGCAAGTGTGCCCCGCCTCTGGGAATCGCTTTACGAAACCATTCAAAAGCAGTTCCGCGATCAGCCGGAGAGCAAGCAAAAGCTGGTGCAGTTCTTTTTTGGTCAAAGCCAGCGCTACATCGAGGCGCGGCGATTGGTGCAGGGTCTGGATTTGAATAACCTTAATCCTTCCCTCGTTCAGAAAATTGGCGCTCAGCTTCTGTGCTGGGTGCTGGCTCCGGTGCATGGGTTAGGCGATCGCCTTGTCTATACAAAAGTTCGTGATGCCTTGGGCGGCAAATTCAAAGCCTCGGTTAGCGGCGGTGGCTCCCTGGCGATGCACCTCGAAAACTTCTTTGAGATTGTAGGGATTAGCCTTTTGGTAGGCTACGGACTCACCGAAACCTCTCCGGTACTCACCGTGCGTCGCCTAGAACGCAACCTACGCCGCTCTGCCGGACAGCCCCTCAAATTTACCGAACTGAAAATCGTCAACCCCGACACGCGACAGATTTTACCGTTAGGTCAACAGGGCTTAGTTTTAGCACGGGGGCCTCAAATTATGGAGGGGTATTACAACAATGCAGAGGCCACTGCAAAGGCCATTGACCCTGACGGCTGGTTTGATACTGGAGATTTGGGTTGGCTTACCCCTCAGTCTGACCTTATTTTGACAGGCCGCGCCAAAGACACCATCGTCCTGTCCAATGGCGAAAATATTGAGCCACAGCCCATCGAAGATGCCTGCGCCCGTAGCCCCTACATTGACCAAATTATGCTGGTAGGCCAAGACCAGCGCTCGATTGGGGCGCTGATTGTGCCCAATATCGACGCGCTCAAGCTTTGGGCGACAGGACAAAATGCAGTGCTGTCAGGTCATGAAGAAGCAACAGCCGCCGCAGGTAAAACCGTTTTAACCTTTGACAGTAAGCCGATCCAAGACCTGTACCGCCAAGAACTGGTAAGAGAAGTACAGAACCGACCCGGCTATCGCGTGGATGACCGGATTGGACCAGTCCAATTTGTGCTAGAGCCATTTTCTATTGACAACGGACTGCTGACGCAGACCTTAAAAGTGCGACGGCCTGTTGTGATGGAGCGCTACCGCGATATGATCGACGGGATGTTTGCGTCTTGATTTAGGTATTACGAGCTAAATCATAGGATCATGGATTTAATAAACTACACTAACTCCCCTCACCCCAACCCTCTCCCGAGGGAGAGGGAGCAAGAGTCCGATCCCCCTTCTCCCTAGGGAGAAGGGGCTAGGGGATGAGGGCGTGCAAGGTGTAAAATCGCTTGCCAATCCTCTAAGTTATTTAATTCACGGTCAATAATGCGTTAACCTCAGATTTTCTGCCGTTTTGTAGACCCTACACCTTTCTAAGCATGGATATTGTGAGCGATCAGCTATTAGTCCGTCGTGCCATCCCTGTGAAGGCCATTGTCACCCCCCTATGGAAAGAAGAAGCCCAGCAGCAGCTTCAGGCGCAAATTAATCAGTTTGACGGTCAGCTTCAGCAGCTAGAGCTTCAGGTTCAGCAGATGATGACCGAGCT
>JANNDV010000023.1:0-24429 GCA_031387975.1 Acaryochloridaceae cyanobacterium OTE_75_metabat_521
CTGATTCAGGCCACAGCTTAATCAAAGGGTACCCTGGAAGCACCATCGGACAATCTCCGCCCAATTGAACCACCATCACATCATCTGTCATCACCGGATGCCCGTGGCCATGAAAAGCTTGCGCCATCGTTGATTTACCCGCGCCAGAGTTGCCGACAAAGGCGATCGCCACATCATTCACCACCGCGCTACTGGCATGAAGCACCAGCAGACCCCGCTGACGCAGCAGCACCGCTAAAATAGGGCCAACAATAAACGTATTAAGCAATGCTTCATCTACCCCTGGCAGCGGGTCAACCAAAATCTTTCGTCCGTCTAAAACCGCAAACGTGGCAACACCATCTACGGTTCCCACAAACTGATGCCCACCATCCGACTTCAGCGAGTCTAAGTCTTTCAAACTTGCTAAGACTAGCCATACATCTGGTTCGCCGTCCCCCGGAGTCAAAGCCCGCAACGGAACTTCAGAGCAAATACTAAGCTGATAAGCGGTGTAAGTGTACATCTCAACCTATTTTTGAACCCCTGCAAACCGCAAGGCGATGAAGCTAGCAACCATGATTGAGCAGAATCATAAAATTAGTTGCTCAAATCTAAAAACATTTAGTTTAAAAAAGGGTAGAAACTAGTTCCTACCCTTTTTATTGGCTCAGGAGAATTATCGTTCTGAGCCTTGAAAAAGCTATTTGCATTCCCCCAGCACTTTAGCCTAAGGCAGTCTATTTAGGAATGACGTTGCCATCTTGGGAACCAGTGGCACTACCAAACGCTTTGCCATTAAAAAAGACTGTGTCTGAAGCGCTGGAGCTACCAAAAGCTTGGGTAATCTCTTGTAAAGCGCCGTGTTGCTTCAATTTAGGGGCGTTAAACTGTTTTTTCATGTTAATTGTCCAAGTCAACTACTCACTTAATTTAGCTCATAATTTCTAGAATGCAAACTTCTCAACTGAAGTAGAAGTTTTATGCCTACTTAGGCTTTTGACAAAGTGAAGTGCCCAAACATACCCATCCATCGCCAGGAAGATCAACTCACGCTCTAGGGTCGAGTTAATCTCGTTCATTGCGTTGTTCTTGAAGTGTTAGCCACAACGAAAGCGCCGTTCCTTTCCAGACCGCCGTTGTTTGCGCCTGTTGATGGCGTGGACTTGATGTAAAAGACTGCCACTGTTCTTGCAAAAGCGCTAAATTCAAAAAAGTCTTTGCACTGCCACTGCCATCACCAGATAGTGCCTGTTCGACAATGCTTTTATCGGTGTGGAGTAGCCCCTGCTCAAAATTTTCTTCCATAGATGCCTTTCCCCCTCTCCACCGAATCGGTTCAGGTAAAACACCCGCCAATGCTCGACGCATGATGCTTCGTGACCATCCATTTTTGAGTTTCTGCTCCGGTGGTAACGCCAGACAAAACTCAACCAACCGCTTATCCATAAAAGGGTGTCTCACCTCAATAGAAAAGGCAGATGCGCACTGATCCGATAGCTCTAGAACATAGGTAAATGCGCCAGAGCTTAGGTCTCTATCCTGATCTTCTCTGACACTCTGGGGGTGGCGCTGACTCAATTTACGCGTTTTACAAAGGCTGGCAATGCTTAAGCGTTCAGCAAAGCGAGGGTTAAATACAGCAATCGCGCTCAAAATGTCGTCCGACGGTTTTGCCTTTTGGGTACCGCATTTAAGCCTGTGAACTACTCCTAAAAGCCATTGAGGCAAGTAAGGCTTTACCCCATACTGTAGCCACAGTTTACGACGAGATATTTTAAAAATTCGACTGATGCCATTCACCCGTTTTGCAAAGGTCAGCCACTGGTGTTTTTGTGCCAGTTCAGCAATGTAAGGCATAGCATACCCTAACAAAATCGTCCCAGGGGATGTATCGAAATGCCCAGAGACCGCCTTCGCTTCGGCAATAAAGGTCTCCCACTTGCCCTGGCGTGCTAGTTCTGTAAAATAAACTGAACCGTGGGATACAACCGTATCGCCATCAAATCCGTCTAGGCAAATGCGAACGCCAGACGCTTGGGTAGCCTGGTTGAGACCATGAACGAGAAAATGACTCGGCCCTAAAAAGGGTTCATCTAGGTACCGGAAAAATTTCTGCCATTCCGACAGAGGGCCAAGGCGATCTGCCTCTATAAAATGCGAGGTATAGCGCCCCTGCTCTAGCACCACATTAAAATATTCGCGTTCATCACAGCTTGAGATGCGGTCGAAAATATTAGAAAAGGTGTGCAGGGTATGGCTAGACTGCCCTATTAGCTCATGGGCAACACAGGTAATCGCGGAAGAATCTAGGCCACCACTGAGGTGAGAACCCACGGGGAAAGCGCTACGGAGCCGACAACGTACTGCCTCAAAAAAAATGTCTCGAAAAGCTGCTGCGTAGTCTTCATCTGTGGGCAAGGTCACGGATGCTGTGCCGTCGAGTAACCAATAGCCGCGAGGGTTGAAATCTGCCTGTGCCGTAACATCGACCCAGTGAGCTGGGGGGAGCCGAAAAATCTCTTCATAAACGGTGTCAGACTTGCTGTCTAGCATCGGCTCTAGAAAATAGTCGGCAATCCGACGCTCGTTAAGCTGGCGAGATACGCCTGGAACTGAAAGCAGCGCTTTGATTTCAGAAGCAAAAATAAAGTATTGATCGCCATTGCAGTAGTAAAAAGGCTTGATACCAAAGTGATCTCTTGCACAAAAAAGCGTTTGCTGGCGGCTATCCCAAATGGCAAAGGCAAAGTCGCCCAGAAGGTGATTGGGGCAGTCTTTTTCCCATTTTTGATAGGCCGCTAAGATGATCTCACTGTCTGAAATTGCTGACGCGTTGGCAACATCAAGCGCTAGAGCATTCAGCAATTCTGCTCGGTTATCAATCCGCGCATCTGCTGTAATGACTAAATCTGCGGCAGCGTTGCGATAGGGCAGCACCTCTTTTAAAGACTCTGGCGTGGTCCACAACATGCAGTGCCCTAGCCCAATTCCGTTGCCCTGCCAAATCTTTGACCCGTCCGGGCCTCGATGTGCCAGGGTTTTGAGCATCTGTTCAAGGACGTGGGGCGCGATAGGGCGGCGGACTCTTGGTGCGCAGCGATCGCCTTTATTGAAAATACCAACAATTCCGCTCACCTTCGCACTCCGGCTAATCCAACAATTCGGCTGGACGGGTTCGTAAGGGCTGAGGCAGATTGGGCAGTGGCTTAAATCGACTTAAATCGTTGAGCTGACCCATCACAACGTGCCCTTCATATTCGATCCAGGCATGGGCTTCGAGCTGATCAACGCTATTTTTGTCCACGCCAATCATAAGTTTTGAAGGGCAACTGTACTGGTCTAAGAGCGTTTTCATGGTGAGCGCTCTCGCCAAACACTTTACAGAACCCGGCATAAATTTACAGCATGCATTGACAGCCCACTGCACCCGAGCCACAAGCTGACGCTGACTGAGCGGATCTGTCGGAGCGACAGCAGCGGCCTGTTTGGGACTGCTAATGCGCTCTAGAAGACTACGGAGACGATTAAAAGACCGCCAAACTAACCCTAGTCGCACAAAGGTTAATAAAACATAGGTCTTAAGGAAAAGATTCCGTTCTGGCGGGGCAATCTGAATAAACCTAAGAATCGACTTCATTGCGAATCTCGACGAGCTGAGCATTCACTAAATCGCTCAGTAGAGCTTGGACGGAGCTTGCGCAGGTTTCGGAGTCTACTTCATAGTCTTCAAGGATACTGTCGCAAATCGCTGCAAAGGTTTTTGGCTGTTGAATGAACTCCCAGATTACGCTGCCAAGTTCATTTAGGCCATAGTACGTCCCGTTTTTGAGGTTGAGAATAACAGACTCGCCAGCGAGATCTGATGAAACCTGGTCTTGACTTACAACGACGAGGGAGTCTTGCGAAATCAAAGCGCCAGAGCTAGGCATACTCATACTGATACTATCTGCAAAAATGTTCTACAAATCTAGCTTATGTTTTTGCAAGCGTCTATGAAGACATAAAACGCAATTTGATCAAGCGCAATTTGATGAAATCAAGCGCTTTCGTTAGGCAACTGAGGCTTGATTCTCATGGAGTAGCGCCCGTTTTGGCCCGTGGATGGGATCTTCTACGATGATGGTTTGGTCGCGGTCTGCACCCAGGGAGACGATCGCAATGGGCACTGCCATAATTTCTGCCAAGAACTTGAGATAGTCCAATGCCGTTTGGGGCAGGTCTTCTAGGGTGCGACAGTTCTCGGTAGACTGTTTCCAGCCCGGTAGGGTCTTATAGATGGGCTTGCAGTGAGCAAACAAACGCCCATTATTGGGGAAATCTTCGCAGCGCTGTCCATCAATTTCGTAGGCAACGCAAACTTTAATTTCGTCCAGTTCGTCGAGGACGTCTAACTTGGTGATGGCAATGCAGTCCATGCCGTTAATGCGGACGGCGTAACGTCCAATCACAGCATCAAACCAGCCACAGCGGCGTTGGCGACCTGTGGTGGTGCCAAATTCAGCCCCGCGAGCGCCCAGTTCAGCGCCTACTGCGTCGCTTAATTCTGTTGGGAAGGGGCCTTCGCCTACGCGCGTGGTATAGGCTTTTGCGACACCAATCACGCGGTCAATCATGGTAGGGCCAACACCCGTGCCCACACAGGCTCCGCCCGCCACAGGGTTAGAAGACGTGACGTAAGGGTAGGTGCCGTGGTCAAGGTCAAGCAGGGTACCTTGCGCCCCTTCAAACAAAATATTGCGACGGCGCAAAATAGCGTTGTAAATGTTGAGGGAGCAGTCTACAACATGGGGCTTCAGTCGTGCGGCGTATCCGGCGTACTCTTTAAGCACTGCCTCGAGATCTAGCGGCGGCAGGTTGTAGAGCTTTTCGAGAAGCACGTTCTTGTGGGGGAGAATCCAGCCGAGCTGCTTGCGTAACCCCTCTGGATCAATCAGATCCAGCATCCGAATACCAGTGCGCTCTGACTTGTCGGCGTAGGTTGGACCAATACCACGACCTGTGGTGCCAATCTTATTCTCGCCCCGCTGGAGTTCGGCAGCTTGGTCAATCAGCCGATGGTACGGCATGGTGATGTGGGAAGCGCTGGAAATGAACAGATTTTGGGTGGAAATACCTAATTCTTTGAGGGTATCTAGCTCTTGAATCAGCACTTTCGGATCAATTACGGTGCCAGAGCCAATAATGCACTCTGTGTTGGGATACAGAATCCCAGAGGGAATGAGATGAAGCTTAAAGGTTTGGTCGTCCACAACAACGGTATGCCCCGCGTTGACGCCACCTTGATATCGAACCACGATATCAGCAGAACGACTGAGCAAGTCTGTAATCTTGCCCTTCCCTTCGTCGCCCCACTGTGCTCCAATTACAACTACGTTTGCCAAAGGTCTTATTTAAAAACGCGACAGTTTTCACAAACCTCAATTATCGCCACGTTTTTAACCTTCTGTCAACGAACGTTTCATCTATTCGCATTTCCGTTTGATGGGGTCACGGAATTTTGACGAAGGCGAAACCCGATCTTTTCCGACGCTGCGGCTGCGTTCTGCCGACAATGCCCGACTGACTTTCAGCCGTCCTTTGTCTAAATTGAGGGCGATGGATTCAACCGCGATCGCGGCTTTGCAAATATGGGCATTCTGACGGTTTTCTTAGCGCTTCTTAAAGACAGAAAGACGTTTTTAGACGAAATTCATCACCACGTTCAGCTCAAAACCAAAATCTCGGCGCTGCTGATATGCAGTTTTGTGTGTTTTGCATTTTATGGGGCGATTATTGGGGCGTTTAGTAGCGTCCAACAGGCGATCGCCTCTGCCATTAAGCTACCTGCGCTATACCTGCTAACCCTGGTGGTATGTTTGCCTGCGCTCTATATCTTCAACGTGCTGTTTGGTTCCACAAAGTCGATTGGGCAGCATTTTACCTACGTTTTAAGTACAGCCTCTGTCATTGCGCTGCTGCTGTGCGGGTTTGCCCCCGTAACGCTCTTTTTCCTCATCACCATTACCTCCAATCGAGACTACTCCTTCTTTTTGCTGCTGAACGTTGCGATTTTTACGCTCACGGGCATCTTTGGGGTGTCTTTTCTCTATCAGGCCATGCGCCCAAATGAATCAGAAACCGACGGGAACGTGAAGCTACGTGCCAAAATTCTGCGACTGTGGCTAATGCTGTACGGATTTGTGGGAAGTCAGCTTGGATGGACGCTACGCCCCTTCTTTGGCTCGCCTGTGGAGTCCTTTGAGATGTTTCGGCCTCGGTCTGGAAACTTTTTGAGCGGGGTGTGGACTGCGATTACCAATCTTTTGATGGGCGCAGGGTAACGCCATGAATGCAGCGTTACAGAATCTACGGCTCTCGACCCGTGAGATTGAGCAGTGGAGCGGCCTAGAGGTGGGCGATAGCTCCGCACCAAGAGTCCGCTGGGTGGGCGGCCTACTGCTGGGGATCTATCGGTTTTCTAAACTTCAGCAGACTCTCGACTGGGTGGGGTGGCTGCTGTTTGAACTCGTGACGGCGGCGCTGATCTTTGTCTTTACGCTGCCCATTGGGTTAGGGATGGCGCGGATTGTGCCATCCAACCGCGTGATGCTGGTGAGCATGGGGGTTTCTACGCTGACTGGGATGGGTGCTTTATATGGCTATAGGGTACGGAAAGGGCGATCGCTCCAAACGCTCTTGCATCTGCTCGATGAGATTGACCGCTACCACGAGGTCCTGGGGGCGATCGCAGTGATAGACCAACTCGCCGTAGCCCAGGGCGCAGTTCCCCAGGCCGAACGCTATGAAACCTTACAGCTCACACGAGACTGTCTGGTCACGGGCTTAAAGACAGAACGCATTTTACGAGAGCAGCGTAGTGGGTTGGCACAAGATGGCGCAGCCCACTTAGAGCAAAGTCTGACGTTACTCAAAACATTAGATCTTCAGGCACAAGCCGATGAGTATTCTGAGATTTTGCAGCAGTCTGTCGGCATTGCCGAGCGTGTCCGGCAGGAGCTGTATGACCGTCAAGATTAGCAATAACTTACCCTATGAAGGGATGTGAATAAGTGTAAGCCTGCGCTTTATAGAGCTAAGGGCCAGGGTTGAAAGCGGCATAATGGATTTTTGTGAGTTGAGTAAAAAATGGTCAGCAATCGGTGGTTTGGGGCTGCTTCTGTGTTGGCGATTATTGCGGCTGTCAGTGGGCTAGAGCTAAAAACAAGAGCGCTGCATCCAGCCTCTGCCCAGGCATTACCAAGGCCGATCTCGACGACAAAATTTGAACTCAAGCCAGATGCGATGCCAAAAACCTTGGTCTCTGGCCCCATCAAAGTTGTCGTGGAACCCCAAAAATCTAGCGACAAAGACTCGCCAGAATATACGCTCAACTACCAAATTTTTTACAACAATGTGCCAAGGCTCAAGACCAGCGTTACCGCCTGGAGCATGGGCACTTTAGAACTTCAAGATTTAGACCGGAACACGGTTCCAGAAGTGGTGGTTTCAACTTTTACGGGCGGAGCGCACTGCTGCACGGAATACACCATTCATGGATGGCAGCAAAATAAATTTGTCACCACCACCACAGGGCCTTTAGATAGCGGTGGCGGACAGTTTAAAGACCTAAACGGGGACGGGACACTGGAGTTTTTAAGCGCTGATAACGCATTCCTGTATGCCTTTGATTCCTACGCTGGGTCATTTCCGCCCACGCGCATCTATCAGTACAAAGCTGGAAAGCTCATTAACGCCACGCGACAATACCCCAAGGTGCTGCGCGCGCACGCTTGGGAGATGTATCAAGCGTTTCAGCGAACTCAAAAAGAGGCGGAATTTTCGCGCAATGGCGTTTTAGCGGGCTATGTGGGGCAGAAAATTTTACTGGGGGAGTACAGCCAGGGCTGGGATTTAATGCTGGCAAGCTACGATCGCAAGTCTGACTGGGGGCTAGACATATACAAAGGCGATAAGGCCATTGGCAAATATCCTAATTTCCCAGCGGCACTTAAGGCATTTTTGATTCGCAATGGCTATTTAGACAAAGCCGGAAAGCCGATCGCAGTGGATCCATAATGGTGGATCGATAACGCTGAATACAGATGATGGGGGCAAGATTACCGTAGGATTTTGTGTACCCCCCTGCTGTGGATTGTTGACCGAGCCATGAGTTCACCCCCAACCTTTACCTGGGAACAAGCCAAGCAAATTGCTGACCAGGCAGTATTCCAGCAATTTGGAGAACATCTCAAAGACTCTGAACTAGAGGTTTTACAAGGAGCCTGGAACGGGCTGACCTACGAAAAAATGGCAGAGGAATTCTACCGTTCTGTTAACTACATTAGAGGAGACGTAGGGCCTAAACTCTGGCAGAAACTCTCCGATGCATTGGCAGAAGAGGTCAACAAAAAGAATTTCAAGGCTGCCCTCGAACGAGCGTCATCTCTACAGCCACTGCTTACCCAAGCCGTTGTTAGCCAAAACGCCACTGTTGCGCTTTCTCAGATTCCGTTCCCAGAAGGGTCACTTTCTGTAGACTCACCCTTTTACCTAGAACGAGAAGGCGTAGAGTCGCTTTGCTATGGGGCGATCGCCAAGCCAGGTTCTCTCACCCGCATCAAAGCACCCAAGCTCATGGGCAAAACCTCTCTCATAACCAGAATTTTGGCTCAGGGTAAAGCTCAGAACTATCGAACCGTCCAGTTAGATCTGGGCGGTGTTGAGCGCAGCATTATTACCGATTTAGATAAGTTCTTGCGCTGGATTTGTCTGATGGTGGGTCGCCAGTGCCAGCTCGAAAACCGACTCCATGAACTTTGGGATACAGAAATTTTAGGCAGCAATGACAACTGCACCGCGTATTTTGAAGAATATTTACTGTTAGAAATAAACAGCCCTATTGTTTTAGTGCTTGATAATGTAGACTGTATTTTTCCCCATGCCGAAGTCGTTGAAGATTTTTTAGGCATGCTGCGAAGCTGGCACGAGAAAGGAAAATTTTTGCGCCAGTGGCAACAGCTTCGCCTCGTTATGGCCTACTCTACAGAATGCTATGTTCCATTAGATATGAATCAATCTCCGTTTAATGCGGGCGTACCTGTAGAGCTAAAAGAATTTAGCTTTAATCAGGTCAAGGATTGGGTTAGTCTGTACGGCATCCACTGGAGTCAATCTCAAGTTCAGGCATTAATGGCAATGGTCGGCGGACACCCTTACTTAGTCGGGTTAGCACTCTACAAAGTCGTTACCCAAAAAATGAGCTTAGATCAGCTCCTCCAAAGCGCTGCGACCGAAGCAGGAATTTATAGTAGCCATCTGCGTCGGCACCTAGAGACACTTCAATCTTCCCCCACTTTATTTGAGGCATTTCAGCAGGTGGTTGCATCTGCCCAACCCATTGAAATCAGCTCAATGCACACCTATAAGCTGCACAGCATGGGGTTAGTACAGCAAAACAACAATCAGGTGCAGCCTAGCTGTAGCTTATATCGAGCGTATTTCTATCGCGCACTGCATTAGCAGTGGCTGCATGAGGATGCATGACAAAAGCACCATCAGGCTTTGAGTATCAATTTGGGGGAAGCCTTGACAGCGAAGCCCCCAGCTATGTTTGGCGGCAGGCAGACCTCACGTTTTATCAGGCGCTGAAGGCGGGTCAGTTTTGCTATGTCTTAAATTCTCGGCAAATGGGAAAATCGAGCCTTCGGGTGCAGGCGATGAAACAGCTTCATAAAACAGGAGCCATTTGCATCTCCATTGATTTAACAGGAATGGGCAAACAGGATGTAACGCCGGAAAAATGGTACGCCGGAATGGTTCAATCTTTAGTAAATGGTAGCCCACTGAGTAAAAATATTCAGTGGCGAACTTGGTGGCGAGAGCGCCAAGATTTACTGTCCCCTGTTCAGCAGATCAGCTTATTTATTGAAGAAGTCTTACTCGTTGAGATCCCACAAAATATTGTCATTTTTGTAGATGAAATTGACCGAGTACTGAGCCAGAACTTTTCTCTGGATGATTTTTTTGTGCTCATCCGATTTTGTCTAGAACAGCGTTCGATTAATCCTGCCTATCAACGCCTTACCTTTGCGTTATTGGGGGTGGCAACGCCCAACGATCTGATTCGGGATAAAACCCAAACACCCTTTAATATCGGCACGGCTATCGAACTTCAGGGGTTTAAGCTCAATGAAGTTCAGAGTCTTGCGGAAGGACTTAAAGGTAGCGTTAAAGACCCTCATACAGTGATGCAGGAAATCTTAGATTGGACGGGCGGACAGCCCTTTCTAACACAAAAGCTTTGTTACCTAGTCGCGGCGGCAGCATCGGCATCAGATTCAAACTGTTCTGTTGAGCAAATTGTGCAGTCTTGTCTGATTGACAATTGGGCGTTTCAGGATGAGCCAGAGCATTTGCGAACCGTGCGAGACAGAATACTGAGAAATCAGCAGCGTGTAGGGCGGCTTTTGAGTCTGTATCAGGACATTCTTCAAAATGGCGCAATGGCCTCAAACGGAGAACCCGATCAGATGGAGCTGCGTTTATCAGGGTTGGTGATTGAGCGGCAGGGTCAGCTCATGCCCCATAATCGCCTGTACAAGTCTGTCTTTAATGCCGCTTGGGTGGCTCAAAAATTAGCAGCGTTACGCCCTTATCAAGAGATGCTCACCCGTTGGATAGCGTCAGGTTGTGAGAATGAGGCGTTTTTGCTGAGAGGACAGTTTCTCCAAGATACGTTGGCCTGGGCGCTCGGAAAAAGTCTAGGCGATCAGGACTATCAGTTTTTAGCGGCAAGTCAGGAGTTTGCAAAACGACAGACCCAATCTATTTTGGATGCAACTGAACAGGCCAGTCAGTTCTTAGCGTCCGCTCGCCAATCGGCTCAGCAGGCGTTCTCTACTCAGCGGTTAAGCTGGCGCTGGCTTCCTAAAATTGCCCTTGCAGTAGCGACCCCTATTCTGTTTCTGCAATTGGGTGGCCTCTTTCAAGGGCTGGAGTGGAATTTGCTAGACCAGTATTTTCGGTGGCGTCCTTTGGCAGGTGCTGATGCTCGGATTGCAGTGGTTGCAATGGATGAGTCGGATATTGAACGGGTGGGACAATGGCCTGTCCCAGATCGGGTGCTGGCGGAGCTGATTCGCAACATTAAGGCGCAGAAGCCTAGAGCCATTGGCCTAGATCTCTATCGCAATTTACCCATTGCGCCAGGACACCCCGAACTCATTAAAGAATTTCAATCGACGCCCAACTTATTCGGCATTGAGAAGGTGGTCGGCACACCGATCAAACCGCCGCTATTGCTGGAGCAAAGGCAGCAGATCGGTTTTTCTGATCAGGTGCTAGATACAGATGGAAAAGTGCGTCGGGCATTACTCTCGGTGAGCTTAGCTGAGGGGGAGGTGAGCTATAGCTTGGCTGTGAAGCTGGCGCTGCACTATCTCAAGGCTGAAGGCATAGACATCGTACCGCTGGACGGGGATCGGATGCGACTCGGCAAGGCAATTTTAAATCGGTTTGAGCAAAATGACGGCGGCTATGTCCGCGCGGAATCTGGGGGGTATCAAATTCTGCTAAACTTTCGCGGTCGCCAGAACAGTTTTCCAGTTTATTCACTCAACACGGTATTGACTCAGCAAGGCTCCCTGACTGGAATGCGCGATCGCATCGTTCTCATTGGCACAACGGCAGAAAGCCTCAACGATTTCTTTTATACGCCCTACAGCAGTGGGCTAGTGGGTTCCCCTGACCGCATGACTGGCGTGATGCTTCAGGCCAATATTGTCAGTCAATTGCTCGGTTCTGCTTTAGAAGGGCGATCGCCCCTCTATGTTTGGCCTAAGCCACTGGAATGGCTGTGGGCCTTCACTTGGGCGGGGATCGGCTTAGGGATCGGCTGGCGCTGGCAATCTATGCTGGCGTTAGTGCTGGGTCTGGTGTTTGCGAGCGGAAGTTTAGTGGCGATCGCCTACCTCAGCTTTCTGTGGGGCTGGTGGATCTGTACAGTCCCTGCACTGCTGACCCTTTGGGGCACAACGGCAGTGCTGCTGATGGTGAACAACCGACAAAAAGAACGACTTTTGTTCAAAGGCTGTTTGGCTAAGCTGTTAGCGCAAAGCCAAGACCATCCCATTGCGGGGCGCATTGCCCTTGAATACTTCAAACAGTCCGAAAGTCTCCAGAATCAGGCTGAGATTGATGAGTATTTAACTCAGTCAAGCATCGTGCAGAGAAATCTGGAATGACCTAAAACCGAAGCGGCTCTGAGACAATAGGCTCTAGCCCTTGGGATTTAAGAACATCTGCCCAGGTTTGCGTCAGGGTGGGGTCATTGGGCTGAGATTTGCGCTCTTGAGCCAGTGCCGTCACCATGTCGTACCAAATCCCCTGCTCTGCATTTCGAGCGATCTGGTCTAGCGGCGTCTCCTGAGATGCAAGTTGAGAGGGCTGTTGGGATGGCGGCACCCGTTTTACCCAAGCGGCGATCGCCGGATCGTTCGGGTTTGGTCTTTCGCCACACACCAGCACCACAGCCCACAGATAGGTTTCGCCAACCTTGAGAGGTGGCGCATCCGCTGGCGGCTGAAAGCTAAAAACACCAGAAGTCTCGGGAACCGGAAAAATCCACTGAGTCTGCTCTGAAGCATTTTCTTTTTGCACGCTGAGCACGACTTTCTGGGCAGACGTTTGAGGAAGATAAACCCAAAAAGTAGGACGCTCTGCCACGGTTAATCCGGTGTTTGCCGTTGGCACAACAGCCCTTAGCGGGAGCTGATTTAATAACCCGCTGGGCATCGATGCAGACGCAATATCTTGCGAACATTGCCGCCCTCGCGATCCAGCACCAACAGTGCGATCGGGTCTTTTGTCACCTGCGGGTGGTTTGAACAGCACTTTGGCGGTTAATACCTTTCCTCTGGAGATCGCATTCGTAGGTAATGGCGCGGCAAAGGCTGTTTGTCGCCCAAAGGGTTCTAATCCAATCGTTTCTAGTCCAGCAAGCAATAGCCCAACGGCTAGGGAACAACTATAAAAGCGGTGTTGGCGTAACATTCTGTCTCTCCTCCCATGATGTCTTCATGTTTTTGTTTTGGAGTCTTCTTTCAACGACCAGATCAAAAGCCACAATCATAAATACGGGCTGTCAATTCATCTCAAGACGTATATTATCTATCCCAGAAAAAACAGGCCGATGCAAGCGGGAAAAGTTCAGACGTTTTCTCATAACAGTCGTAAAAGTCAGTTTAAATCAGGAAAAAGGCTCAATCAAGGTCGCGCAGGGCAACCTTAAAGCCAATTGCCGACCAGAACAAAGGGTGCCCAGTAATAGGGGTGCTGATACTGCGATGATTTCAGCAGCGAAAGCTGCGCCTGACGAAGCGCCTGCGCTTTACCAACGCCAGGTTGTGCCAGTGCTTTATAAAAATTGGTCATTAAATCAGCCGTAGATTGATCTTGCACAGACCAGAGCGTTGCCAAGGTACTGCGAGCACCTGAACGCACCGCCAGCCCAGCCAGCCCTAAGGTGGCGCGCTTATCTCCTACTGCGGTTTGGCAGGCGCTTAAAATCAGCAGTTCAATGGGGCCACGTCTGGGGCGATCGCTGTTTTCTCTCAGGAGCTGGTCTAAGTTTTTGACATTTACGCGCTCATCCCACGTTAGCAAAAAGGTGTTTTCGGCTTTGGATGAAAACTGAGCATGGGTTGCCAAATGAATGCCAGAAAATGGGGCTGCTGCAATAGTGGCCTGTAGGCGATCGCGGGTAAAATCCCCATTCAAGAGCACTTGGGACGGTACCGCATCGGAAATTTCCTTCACCTCTTTCGCGACCCCAGGCAGCGAAGCAAACCCTTGACGAGACTCCGCTAAACCTGCCACCAAGGTTCTTGGTTTTTCAGTTGAGTGCGGGCTAGAACTCAAAAGCTGTAGACCCGGCGTTAGCGCAAGGCCATATTCTTCAGCAAGATACTGCTTGCCGTCGTGCAGTGCGGCAACAGGGACACCTCTTAAAACCCCATCTAAAACAAATACAAGGGTTTCAACGCCACTCCTTTTAAGCTCTGCTGCCGCAGGACGCAGAAGCCAGTCGTAGAGCTTTTGCTTGGGCTGTAGCGGATTGGGGGTAGAGACGAAGGGGTTCAAGGTGGCATATAGGTCATCCACGGTGCGCTCTACTTCTCCGTAACCCTGAGCGTCTGCTTTGAGAGCGGTTGAGTAATACCGCAGAGGTTTGCCAGGTAGAGATAAAATCACGGCAAGTCGTTCGGGCAAGACAATGCCGTAGACCACCGCTGCCTTAGGGTCAAGGCGATCGATGGGCTGGGCGCGCGCTTCTATACAGGCTTCTCTAAAAAAGTTATTTAGCTCTGCTAACTGAAGCGATTCAATCACGTCTCTGGCCTGCATGAGATGCGCTTGACTAGAAGTTTTGGGTTGCAAGAGCAAATCCACTAGCTCTCGATAGACGGGTTCAACGCGATCACGGAATGTGAACTGAATATCGGGATCGGTGGCAACCAGATCTCGGCGCAGGGACTGAAGGGTTTCGTAGGCCAGGGTATAGGCGGCGATCGCCTTTGTTTGCTGGCCTTGACGTTGATACAGTCTGCCAAGCTGCCACTGCCACAGGTAGACCAGCTCGGGGTTGTTAAAGGCAGACAACTGCTGAAGTGTCTGCTCAGTCAACTGCTGGGATGCTGCCAGGGTTCCGGTTTGTTGGGTCACAGCGGCGACATATCCAAGGGCGTTGGCTGCGGTAGTGCGATCGCCAAGGGTTAGAGCCTGACGATAAGTCGTTGTGGCTAGGGTTTGAATGGCTGACCAAGACGGGATTTGTGAGGGCTGAAGGGCAGCATCTGTCGTGGCAGTGAGAGTGGAATTGGGAAAGAGGCAAGGCTGCAAAAGAGGAGAAGTCAGCTGATTGCCGTTAGGATTTAGCCCCACCTGAAGACACATGAGATTTTGCGCCAGCTTAAGCTGTGCTGAGACCGCCGCATGGCTGGGCGGAAGCTGCGCGAGACGACTTTGTAGTCGAGACAGCAGGTCAGGAATAAGCGCCCACTGCCGCGTTTCGATGAGCAAATTGAGCAGATTGAGCTGAGCCTGAACGCCCACGGTGGGGGCAGCTTCGGCATTGCGATAACAGGCGATCGCCTGTTGATAAAAACCAGCCGCACTTTTTGGAGCGTCGGTAAAACAGTTTTCTGGCGGGGCAACTGTGGCGAAGTCTTTCGGCAGCTTGAGGGTTTGTTTAGCCTGAGACGAGAACGCTTTGTTGCCCAGGGCGCGCGCGGTATTGCCTGAGCTGAGAGCAAGAGACGCGATCGTTGGGGCATCTTCGAGAGGTTGGGCTAACTGCCAACTCTTTTTCAACGCAATTTGAGATTGTTCCGGTTGACCCACCACTCGCAAAATATTGCCCAGGCTGCGTAGCCCCAGAATTTGGAGTGGCACGGGTAGCGGAGTTAAGGGCTGTAAGGCCGAACTGGAGATCTCACAGCCTTTATGGGTGAGAGAGAGTGCATCTAAAACGGTTTCACAGGCTTTTGGGTATAGCCCTAAATCTTGTAAAGCCTGGGCTTGGTTAATTTGACTGGCGATCGCCCCATTCGCATTACCCAATTTCCGATAGAGTTCGGCGCTGGTTTTCCAGGTCTTTAGGGCATCGTCGGGCTGTGCGGTGGACTGCTGAAGTTGCCCCTGAATCTCTAAGGTGGCGGCAAGAATGCGCTGCTGATCTGTGTTCGCGCTTTGGGCATTGAGGAGAGATAAGCTTTGGGCGATCGCCGCTTTAGCCGCATCCCATTTACCAAGCTGCTGCTGCGTTAGGGAAAGATTGCTGAGTGCCATGGACTGGTTAAGGCGATCGCCATTGGCGGTGTAGCGCTCAACGTCTTGCTGCCAAAGTGATTCTGCCTCGGCAAAACGCCCTGACTGATAGAGCTGTTTGGCAGACTCAGCTGAGCGAGGTGAAATCTGTTGAACCTGAGGTGCAGGGGTTGAGATCGAAATTTCTGCCGTGAGAATCGGAATACTGAGGCTTAAGCAACAGAGAAAGATGGGAAGGATTAGCGATTTCTTCCTGAAGCGTCTTTGGACAAAGCGTTCCACCATGGGTCTGAGTTTGGAGTAATGTCTCATGTCCTTCGGGCTTCCTCTGAGTTGGCGGCTCTAATTAACTTCAGCTAGAACAAGCTGAGATATCTGTCTATCTTAAAAGCGACTCCAAAACTACACATAGCTTAATGGTTGATCCTTAAAATTTTATCGAAAACTTAAATACCCACTTACATTGACCTGATTTTTTCATACTTTTAAGCCCTCTAAGTGATTTGATTTCAAAAAAATCCTGATTTTTTCATATTGTATCTCACTTAACTAAAAGGCAATATATTTATATCTAGCTATTTGAGCTAGATCTTCTGGGCTTGAGGCGATCATGCTTTTGCATGGCTTTCAGGCTTCACTCATAAAGTGATTTGTACTCACTTTATAAGATTAAACTAATCCTAACGCTGAAGAAGGTCGGGATATTATATTAATTAGATAAAAAGGAGGAAAAATGTTGCAAATAAAGCAAATGATTAAAAATCGGAATAAGTTTGTATTTTTTATATTAATTTCAAGTATCTTAACTCCAAATATTGCTCAGGCAAGTCCTTACGAAGGACTGTGGACAGGGAGATTTTCAAAAAGTAATGGCAGTAGGATATGTCCATCCCAGGGGGTTTTAGAATTTTTAGTTAAAAATAGTGGAAATGTAAGAGGTTCATTTAACCCTGGCGGTGGAGAAATTACTGGCAATGTTTCTTCTAATGGAAGGTTTAATGGTGTGTCTGATGGCTCAACTAATGTAAAGGGTCAATTTGTGGATGATATAGGTTATGGAGTTTATGAAAACTCCTTTTATAATTGTTCAGGAGTAATCAAAGTAGAACGCTCGTCACCTAGCCTGATAAAGAGTGATACAAAAGATGAAATTTTAAATGCAATTGAAAAATGGGTAAAGCCTTAATGCAATGCTTTCTGAAAATCAGTTCTTTGGTTGATGTCTTTTTTTGAGTCGTTTGCTTAAGAGGGCTGAAACCCACTAAGTCCTTATCCCCTTGGACGATTAATCAGCCTTGCTGATTAAAAAAGCATTATCCGTAGACTTTGGAGTAGCAGATGCTGTAGCATTGTTATCCTTAAGCTTGGCTAGGGCAGATGTCATGATTATGGTAGGGACGGCAACTGCTGCACATACTGGATGTTACGAAGTTGTTTTGTTGAGAAACATTAAAAACAGATCCAGTAGATAGAAGTACGGATAAGATAGATTGGAGTTTATTCAGATTCTTCTGATCTAGGTCTTAAGATTTTAAACAATAGTTAAATAAATTTTGAATTATTAAGTTTTAAATAAATATTTGGCAGAGCCTTGAACAAGATAACTTGTTAACAGAAATATTTATAATCCTTGGCATCTCAGGATTTATTTACAACAATTGCTTATGTTCTCAATTAATTTTATGGATGAGATATGCTATTGCAGGTTTTAATTATGCTACGTTACTTAGTCTTTGTCTAAACTAAACTCTATTAGAGGAATATTTTATGAGCGATTTTGGTCATGGAGCTGTTGGTGCTCGTGAACAAGCATTTACAACACTGTTGCCGCTCAGAGCCGCAGTTTACCCACCACACCTATTAACAGATCTTGCTTTAAGCATGGCAGCAGAACCAGATACAGTTAAAGATGGTGCCGATGCTGAAGAGAACCTTTGGGTGCCAGCAGGCTATACCTACTTTGGTCAATTTATTGATCACGATCTGACTTTTGACAACACATCATCACTAAATCCCGCAGATGCTGGGGGGATTGATCGTGCGCCGACCAACTTACGCACCCCACGATTTGACTTAGACTCTCTCTACGGTGATGGGCCTGATGCCCAGCCATTTATGTATGCAGAAGATGGTGCTTCATTGCTGTTTAAAGATAGTTATGCTAATCAATCCCAAACAAGTTTCGATCAGGCAAAACAAGATCTTCTCCGTAGTCCCAATGGTCGCGCCATCATCGGCGATAAGCGTAATGACGAAAACTCTCTGGTCAGTCAAATCCAACTATCGTTTATTAAGTTCCATAATGCAGTGGTGGCAAAGCTAAAAACGCGACGCCCAAACCTTAAAGGGACTGAATTGTTTAATAATGCGCGCAACGAGGTGCGCTGGGCTTATCAGAAGCTTGTAATAGAAGACTTTTTGCCTCGGATTGTCAAAGCTGAAGTGCTTGCAGACTTGCAAAAGGCCAAAACGCCGCAAGAACGACAAAGTCTCTATGCTTTATATACCGAAGACAAACGGATCAACTTACCTCGTGAATTTGTGGTAGCAGCCTACAGATTTGGACACTCTGGTGTCAGATTTGGATATCGTTTGAATGCCGGGACTAAAAACCGATTTAGCATTTTTGCACCTAAAGACGATCCGAATAATGATCAAAATTTGTTGGGTTTTGATCCGCTGCCTAAAAATCATGTCATCGATGATTGGGGTCGCTTTTTCCCCAACACAAACCCTACAGATCTTCCTTCTGACCTTGGTGATCCACCCACAGGTTCAGACGGTCAAGATGAGAACCCAGCGGTTCGCCTACAATTTGCATATAAGATCGATACGACCTTAGTTGATCCTCTCACTGTTTTACCTTCTAGTGTATTACCGACTAGCCCTAATCCTGGTGGTGCAATCCAAGAAGTTCAAGATGCGATCAGTTCTGACCCTTTAGTTAAGCCTTTACCCGATCCAAAGCGTCCTTCTTTAGCGTTGCTCAATTTGTTGCGAGGTAATGTTTATAAAGTGCAAAGTGGACAGGCGATTGCCAGAATACTAAAGGAAAAGGGTTTTAGGGAGGGTGTAGGCAAGGGCTTTTTGCCAATTGAGCCACTCGATTCTAAATACCTCGTTACTCGAAAGCCTGCTGATCCTAACAGTCTTGGTGACTTACAGTTCAACCCTATTGATTCAGCACTTTTGCACGATACCCCTCTATGGTTCTATATTCTAGCTGAGGCTCAAGCTTCAATGAAGGATGCAATTAACTTTGAGACCGATGGAACATTTAAAGAAGAAGAGCTATTGAGAAGAGAAGTTGCCCAAACTCAGCTTGGCTGGGTAGGTGGTCGGATTGTAGCCGAAGTGTTTTATGGGCTGATGGATTCAGATAAAGATTCCTTTTTCTATGCGAAAGATTGGAAACCAATTTGGTCGCATGACTCTTCGGATTGTTCTGACGCGATTTTTTCTGATCTGCTGAAATTTGCCGGACAACCTATTACTCCTACGCCTAAGTGTCTTTAAATCTAGTCACAAGTACAAAAAAGAGTTGTGCGTGACACAGAATCATATGCAGATAGCCTGTAAGATCAATGAGTCTTTAGTTGAACTGCTCGCACTTTTGACAAAATTTTCTAAAGTAAATGTCTAGCAACTTGGTGGCGTAGAAAATTTATAAAACCCTTGTTGAACCTCATAAAATGAAGATTATCGTAAGTAACCTAATGGGAAACTTAAATTCGAGAGTTTAGAGTCTTATTTAGAGTCAAACAAAGCTTGTAAAATTTCTTATTTCACCAAGAAATTTTACATCCCATTAATGTTATTATTAAATGTGACGCTCTTTTGAGAATTTTGTGCAAAATTCAGAGTAACAACAATATATGGAGGTCAATATGAGTTTAAATTGTGCTGATAATGATTTGTTGAACGAACTTAAGGATAACTCTTTGGAGGAAGAGCTTTTAGCTGGCCTTGCAAAAGCAATAAACGAATCTAAATTTTCTAAGATTTTATCTAAATACGATTTATTTGAAGGACTAGAGTTATCTTTCAAATCTAGGGAGCGTCCTTCTGAGCTTTTAATTATGAAGGCTTGCTGGGAGAATGGATATCCAAAAATTACTAAGTAGATAATAAATGATATTAAGTAACCGGTCACGCTGCTATCAAATGTGACCGGTCGCTTCCTTAACTAATTTATTATATATACTGTCTTTAAATACTATTATTCGCTATTTTTCGTTTCTATAGCAATCCTAAATCATTTATAAGAAGCAAGATCTCCAGAAGCATTTGCCTGAATCAAATTTATTCTCACGAATCAGATAGGATTGTTTCACAGAAGTCATAACTAAATTAAATAACTTAAGAAAGTTCTTGGTTTAGGCAAACTCAAAGGTGTTAAGTTTTTAACTTTTTTATAAGCTTGATTTACAGCGATTTGCAGTATTATAAAAATAATCTAACAGACTCTAAATTCTGAGTTTATTCTGCTAAACAATTTTAGTCAATTTGAATGTCCTCTATCTAACTAAAAACCTTTGTATTTTTCAAATTAATATCAGAATTTTATGTTGAATTCTAAGTTCATTATGTTTGTTATATTACACACCCTTAATATCCTGAAATTAAAATTATTTTATCTATGATCTACCAGAAATTGTTTATGAATAAACTTGACGAGAAATCTTATAAAGTAATGTGCTCATGCTTAGCTTTTTCATGATCTACCTATGACGGCTATAGATTTTGATATCGAATTTAACGAGTCTTAGAAATCAAAGCTAAAAACTCCTTATTGTTCCAACACGCTAGTCAAAATCATTTATTTTAGTGGAATTCTTTAATCGCTACCTCTATTCTCTTGCATCACTTGAAAATTTATTGACCTATGCATTCTCAAGTTGCTTCAGCTATTAGTACCTTCAGCCTCTTTCGCAATCTATAGACTTTTGTAGTCGTTGAGTCTGGTGAATCTACAAAATCTCGATTTTCAGAACAAAACAATTCTGATTCTGAAATATATAGCAAAACAGTTTTGATCATTGAGAGAATTTTGAGATTTTCTCTATTTTTAATACTCAATCAATAAGCCTTAGTTTGCGAGATATATAATTAAGCGATGATTCTAAATCACAAAAATTATTCTCAAAAAGTAGCTTCAATAATTTTATTGTCGTTAGAATTACTCCTGTTCAATTCTAATAGACTTTCAGTTGCTCAAGTTACAGCAGATGAAACATTAGGATTTGAGAAGTCAGTTGTCACACCCTCAATAATTATAAATGATCTTCCGAGTAATCAAATTAAAGGGGGTGCAATTAGAGGCATCAATCTATTTCATAGTTTTAGAGAATTTAATGTTCGAGAAGGAGAGGGAATTTATTTTTCAAACCCGATAGGCATTGAAAATATTATCAGTCGAGTAACGGGTAGGACAGAGTCCCAAGTTATGGGAACTCTTGGTGTACAAGGCAAAGCAAACTTATTTATAATTAATCCGAATGGAGTTATCTTTGGATCTAATTCATCTCTTGATCTAAATGGCTCTTTCGTTGCCTCAACAGCTAATGCTCTTCAATTCGGAGAACAAGAATTCTTTGAAATCTCTATTCCTAATGCCCCATCTTTATTGACTGTAAATCCTTCAGCATTTTTGTTCAGACAGATTAATGCTTCACCCATTGTTAGTCAATCAATCAAGTCAGTAGAAACCAGAAGAAGTCTTGATCCATCACTATCATCGACAGAACAAGTTGTAAAGTTGTCAGGCTTGAGAGTTGCTGACGGTCGTAGCCTAGTCTTGTTAGGTGGCGACATAACTATAAATGGTGGAAGGGTTCCTGAAGAGGGAGGTGGGGGTGGATTAACTGCTTTAGGTGGGCGAGTTATTCTTGGGAGTATTTTAGATATCGGAAAAATAGATCTTAAAGTGAATGGCAATAATTTAAATTTAAGTTTTCCAGAAAACATGAATTTTGGAAATGTGTCTTTACTGAATGGTGCAAGACTAGATGCAAGCGGACAAGTTGATAATAGTGGAATCGGTAACGCTGGAGGAAGTATACAATTAACAGCTAAAAACATACAAATCAAAGATGAGTCTCAAATTGTGACTGAGACTACTGGTTTAGAAGATGGTGGGTCTCTAAGTATAAATGCCACTGGTTCTTTTGACTTGAGAAGTGCCGCAAAAGGAGGTACGATTTCTACTTTTACCACTGGAGTTGGCTCAGCAGGGGATATTAATATTAAAGCGGGAAACATATTAGTCACAGACGGTGGATCGATAGTTTCATCAAGTTTAGTATTCGGTTCAAGTGGAAAAATAAATGTTACTTCCTCTGGTCTTATAGAGTTGACCGGAACAGACTCATTTGGTCGTCCTAGTCTGATTTTTAGCAGCACTTTTTCACAAGGAGCGGGTGGAGATATTTTGATTGTTACGCCTGATACTTTAATAGTAAGTGATGGGGCAGGAATCCTGTCTGGGCCTGGTCAGATTACCCTTTCTGATAAAACAACAAAGCAAATAGCAACTGGAAAAGGAGGAAATATAGATATTAGAGCTATAAAGCAGATTCTAATTAGCGATGGAGTTTTATTGGCTGATAGCATTATCTCAACATCTGGAAATATTAATATTGAAACAAAAAAAATTGACATCAAGAACGGGGCAATATTTGTCAGCAGCAGTCAAGGATTGGCCGGCACTCTAAACATTGTTGCAAATTCTTTCATCTTAGACAGCAGTACAATATCTGCCGAAACTAGCTTGAGCGGTGCAAATATATTTTTAGATATAATAGATACTTTGATCTTGAAGAATGAGAGTAAAATAACCGCTGCCGCAAGTAACAATGCTGATGGTGGCAATATTAAAATTAATACATCGATTTTGCTCGTACTTCCTCCAGTAGATTTTAATGGTAGTGATATTGTTGCTCAAGCAGATAAAGGTCGTGGCGGAAATATAGTAATCAACTCGAAAGGTGTTTTTGGCATAGCACAAGGTAAGGCAATTGATGGAAATCAGACTAACGATATTGATGCAAGCTCTCAATTCGGTCAATCAGGTCAAGTACAAATTAATACAACCACTGATCCAAATCAGGGGCTAGTTGAACTACCTGCAACAGTCATCGATCCCAGCACTCTCGTTGCCCAAAACCCTTGCAAACGAGCTTCCAGCAGCGAATTTACCCGCAGCGGTCGCGGTGGCCTGCCGCCTAACCTTAGCCAAGACCTCAATGGCGAATCAACCCAGGTCGGCTTAGTAGAGCCAGTCAACCTTAGCGCAGAAAAGCCAGAGCCTAAATCAAACTCAAAGCCAGCCAGTTCTGTCGCGAAATCCTCTTCACAAATTGCGCCTGCTCAAGGCTGGGTTTATAACAACAAAGGCGAGGTTGTTCTCGTGGCCTATAATTCTGCTATCACTGGTTCGCAACGGATTCAACCAGCTCCAGCAGGTTGCCCAGTCTTCTAAAAGGATGTCTAAAAAGTGGCAAACTGTGTTGCATCCAGCCCCTCTGCCCCCCCAATTTGGGGGGTCTCAGACATCAAAGTCCCCCAAATTGGGGGATTTAGGGGGCGAATGCAGAGTGCTTGACCCTTCTCAGACATCCTTCAAACCAAGATGTATACTTAAATTTTAAGAATTGTTAAATGTTTATCTTTTGGTCATAAAAAGATAATGGCTCAAAATTTATGGTTGAAATACATAAAATCCAAGTTAAGCCAATGAATTGCTGAGGCCTTTGAACCAGGGTAAGCGCAAGAAAATCAGGTCACTAATGTGCTGAAGAGGAAAACGTAATTTATCCCTTAGGTTGGTCTAGATGTCTGAAGGTTTTGGAGCGCGCTCCGAGTCCAAGAAAACTATAGCAAAGGTCTCCAAGCTTCGCTGTGCTGTAGATGCGGAAAGCATTCAAGCCCAATGGTTATCTCAATTTCAGAGCCTTAAGACCCACGGAAGCCAAAAGGCATTGAGCATAACTTTCTGAGTATTGTCCTGATTGCGATACTGGCCACGATTGGCGGTGCCGCCGGATGGGAAGACATCGAACTGTACGCAGAAAGCCATCAAACTTGGCTGGCGACATTTTTAGACCTAAAGCATGGTGTCCCCCATGCAGATACCTATCGCCGTGTATTTGCCCTCATCCCTCCAGATGCTTTACAGGAATGCTTTTTAGATTGGGTCAAACAGATTGTAGAAGCCACTGGAGCACAGGTGATTCCCATTGATGGAAAAACGCTTAAAGGGTCTTATGACCGAGGAACCCGACAATCCGCTTTACACATGGTGAGTGCCTGGGCGAGTGAAAATCGTCTGATGTTGGGACAAGTGAAGGTAGAGAGCAAGACCAACGAAATTAAGGCCATTCCAGCCCTATTGAAGTTGCTCGATATTACCGGATGCATCATCACCATTGATGCGATGGGGACTCAGACTAAGATTGCAACCCAAATCGTGGATAAAGGGGCAGACTACGTCATATAGCCCTACGCAAATACGTTAGGACATTGCTTGAAGTCTGCATCAACACAATCGCGGAAGCAGTCGAATTCATCCCATCGTTGCTTCATCCAGTTCTTGAGCACAAACCACCAATTCTCAATCTTGTTCAAGTCTGGGGAATAGGCAGG
>JANNDV010000053.1:0-8187 GCA_031387975.1 Acaryochloridaceae cyanobacterium OTE_75_metabat_521
GATGCCATGGAGCAGGTGGTAAACATGGCAAAAATCTTGGGCATTTTTTTGCCCACACCGCCCATTTCTTCCAGAATTAGCGTGTGAGTGCGGTCATAGGTGGCACCCACCAAGAAAAATAGGCTGGCTCCAATGAGTCCATGAGACACCATCTGCAAAACTGCACCACTTAGCCCCAAGTCGGTATAAGACGCAATCCCAATCAGCACAAAGCCCATGTGGGAAATCGAAGAATAGGCAATCTTTCGCTTCAGATTGCGCTGCGCAAAAGAAGTGAGGGCAGCGTAAATAATGTTCACCACGCCCAACACAACCAACGCTGGCGCAAAGTAGGCGTGGGCACCCGGCAGCATTTCCACGTTCATGCGGATGAGGGCATAGCCACCCATCTTGAGCAAAATACCCGCCAGCAGCATGTGAACCGGAGCCGTCGCCTCACCGTGGGCATCTGGGAGCCAGGTATGGAGCGGCACGATGGGCAGCTTAACGGCATAAGACACCAAGAGTCCACCATAGACCAGCAGCTGAAATGTAAGCCCGTATTCCTTTAGCCCCAGGGTGTGCATATCAAAGGTGACGGTATCGCCATAAAAGGCCATTGCCAGAGAGGCCACCAAGATAAACAGCGAACTGCCTGCGGTGTACAGAATAAACTTGGTGGCAGCATAAAGCCGCTTGTAGCCACCCCAAATCGACAGCAGCAGGTAAACGGGAATTAGCTCTAGTTCCCACACCAAGAAGAACACCAGCATATCCTGCACGGCAAAGACGGCAATTTGACCGCCGTACATCGCTAAAACCAGGGTGTAGAACAGCCGGGGCTTCATGGTGACAGGCCACGCCGCCAAAATGGCCAAAGAGGGAATAAACCCCGTCATCAAAATCAGGGGCATGGATAGCCCATCCGCGCCCACAGACCACTTCAGGCCAATCTGCGGAATCCAGTCGTAGCTCTCGACAAGCTGCATCCCAGGATTAGAGAAGTCGTACTGCGTGTAGAAGGCCGTCACGATCAAAATAAAGTCAATTAGCCCTACGACAAGGGCATACCAACGAATGGGCCGACCCTTGCCAGCCTCATCGGGGATAAATGGGATGGCAATACAGGCCACAATGGGCAGAAAAATAACGGTCGTCAACCAGGGAATCTGGGTAAGCGTCATAGGAAAAAGCCCGTCACACTCACAGAACAGAATGGATGTTAGTCTTCAAATCAAATCTAGTGCTGGGCGATCGCAGCGCTAAGCAGACACAATCACGATGCCTAGCACCGCCAAGAAAACAATGAGGGCATAAAACTGCGCCCGACCGTTTTCAAAGTACTTCAGCCCTTCGCCTGTAATGACCGCAAGAAAGCCCGTAAAGTTGACTGCGCCATCTACAACGTTGTAGTCCACTTCAAGAACCTGCCGTGCTAAACGACGGGTTCCGCGTACAAACACCGAGTTATAGAGGTCGTCAAAGTACCACTTGTTGAGCGAAAAGTTATACAGGGCGGGGAACTTAGCGGCGATCGCCGCCGGATCAATTTTGTGCCGCAGATACATGAGCGAGGCCAGGGTAATCCCAATCAACGAGATCCCCACAGAATTGCCTGCCATGACATAGAACTCTGGCAAATTGGCCTCAGTTGCAGCCTTGAGCGCTTCAACAGCCGTTTCGGAGGGGGAGTACACAAAAGCTTCAAAGTAGTTGTTAAACGGCGTACCCAACAGCCCAATTAGCATTGAAGGCACCGCCAACACCAGCAGCGGCAGCGTCATGGTAAGCGGCGACTCATGGGGCAGGCCAGCATGACCGTCATCGTGTCCATGATCTAGTTCTTTCGGATCCATCGCACCAGGGCCAAAGGCTAGGGCAGGCGCAGGAACACGACCTTCTAAAAGGGCCTCTTGAATTTGGGTATTGCCGCCTCTAAAGGAGCCTTCAAAGGTGGTGAAATACATGCGGAACATATAAAAGGCCGTGATCCCAGCCGTCAGCCAGCCCAACAGCCAGAGCGCAGGGTTAGCTTCAAAGGCTTGACCTAAAATTTCGTCCTTAGACCAGAACCCTGCAAAGGGCGGAATGCCGGAAATGGCGAGACAGCCCACTAAAAAGGTTGAGGCCGTCAGGGGCATATACTTTCGCAAGCCCCCCATCATCCGCATATCTTGGGCTAATACGGGGTTATGCCCTACGGCACTTTCCATGCCGTGAATGACAGACCCAGAACCCAAAAACAGCATGGCCTTAAAGAAGGCATGGGTCATCAGGTGAAACAGACCCGCAGAATAGGCTCCAATGCCCATCGCCATCACCATGTAGCCCAACTGGGAAATGGTGGAGTAGGCCAGCCCTTTCTTAATATCGTTTTGGGTAATGGCAATGGTTGCGCCCATAAAGGCCGTGACCGCGCCCGTCCAGGCAATGACGGTCATGACCCCTGGTAGCCCTTCAAACACAGGGTACATTCGCGCAATCAAAAACACACCAGCCGCCACCATCGTCGCGGCGTGAATGAGCGCCGAGATAGGGGTTGGTCCTTCCATTGCATCCGGGAGCCAGACATGAAGCGGAAACTGTGCCGACTTCGCCACAGGCCCTAGAAACACCAGAATGGCAAAGATACTCGCCACCACAATGCTGAGCTGACCGCTGGCGACCAGATCTTGGAGGCGATCGCCAATGGTCTGAAAGTCAAAGCTTCCCGTCGTCCAGAACAGCCCTAAAATGCCCAGCAATAGGCCAAAGTCACCCACACGGTTGGTCACAAAGGCTTTTTGAGCTGCGTCTGCCGCCGCTTTGCGGTCGTACCAGAACCCAACCAACAGGTAGGAACACATCCCCACCAATTCCCAAAAAATATAAACCTGAACGAGGTTAGGGCTAATCACCAACCCCAGCATAGAAGAGCTAAACAAGCTCAAATAAGCGTAAAACCGAACATAGCTCGCATCATGAGCCATGTAGCCATCGGTGTAGACCATCACCAGAAAGGCAACCGTCGTCACCACCACCAGCATCATTGCAGTCAGGTGATCGATGGTGTAGCCCATCGTGAGGCTAAACGTGCCTGCTGCTGCCCACTCAAAGGTACTGAGGAACGTTTCATGACCGTGGATTTGGCTCCACAACAATGCATAGGACATTGACATAGCCGCGCCAAGAAACGAGATGATGACCACTGCATTAATCTGCCGCAGTGCATTCGTTGCGCGGTTAAAAGAAATTAGACCCAAGCCCACCAGCATCGCGCCCAAGAGCGGGAAAACTGGAATAAGCCAGGCGTATTCATATAAAGGTTCCATCACTTACGCTGCTGAAACATCAATTCGTAGGTTTCCAGGCAGAAAACAGTCCCATTGTGACACACTCTCTCAAAGGAAACTGTAATTTAGGATGGACAAGCGATGGCTAGATTTAATCAAATTTAAGTTGGCGAAGACTTAAGAGATGGATGGGGTTGCGTCGAAGGATCGTCTTGAATGCCGAGGGATTCTAGGGCAGCGCCTAGGGTCTGCAATACGTCTTCGCGACCCTTGAAGTGTTCTAGCCGATGTACCACTTTTCCCTGATAAAACAAGATTACAGTCGGAATATTCGTTAATTTAAAGTTTTTAGCCAGCCAGAAATTTTCATCCGCGTTAACGCGAACGACCTTCACGGGTTTTGCTGCGGTGTTCTTAAGCTGTAGCACCAGCGGTTCAATCAGCTTACAAGGCCCGCACCAAGGTGCCCAAAAATTCACAAAAACTGGGACGGGAGAGCTTAAAACTTCTTCTTTAAACGCTTTTTCACCGATGGATGCAATCATAGATCCCTTCGAGTCCAAGGGGGCATGTTACTCAGCCTTAGGGATCATGCTACCAGGGAATGCTTGCTGATGCACGAATCATTAGGGGATGCGCCCACCAAAATAGTGCTACAAAGGCTGCGATCCCCAGGTAGGCGGGGCGAAGAAATTCTTGAAGGTTAAGGGTTTGTCGCCCCTGTAGGACCGCTAAAAACGGGATTACTGAGGTCTGTGCTTTAATTTTTTCAAAGGCATCACCATAGCGGATTTTCAGCCGCCGATCGCCATGCCAAACGGCAAAGAGATGATAGCCGATGAGTCCCAATGAAGTGGCAAAGGTAAAGGTGGTTCCGACCCAAAGGGTATGGGCAATACACCAAATCACCTGTCCTACCATCTGTGGATGCCTCGTGATGCGGACGATCCCCGCGTCATAAAGATGCACTTTGGGCTGCTGAATGGCTGCAATTTCTAGCAGATTAAAGGTAGAAGGATACAAAAACAGGAAGGAGATTGCCGAGAGTACCCACACAAAGGGCATCACCCACGGCTGCCCCTGCACCTGCCAAAGCTGAATGCCATCGTAGCGATGGTTGAGAAAATAGGTGATGAGAACGACGGCAAGACTAATACTAACGATGGCAAATAAAACCCGATAGGGACGGGGGCCAACGCGTTTTTCGGCCTCAAGGCGCAAAGATGCTAAGCCGCTGTGGGCAAGGGCAAACCCTCCAATCAGCCCTAGCATAATGAAGTGAGAAGCAGAAAACCAACGATGGGGATCGGTGAGAGCATCGGGCAAGGCAAAGGACATGATGAAGCGCATCAAGGGGACTGTGAGGCTAAGGCTGATCAAACAGCGTAAGCCCATTCTGACCGCGTTAGGCGAATTTGCGCCAGGGTGAAAATAATGGGGATAATGCGCCCGTAGTTTGTGGCGATCGCCCTCCAGCCCAGATCCACGGCAAACCCTACCCACAGCGCACTACTGAGCGCCGCAAATAGGCTGCGACTAGTGGCATAGCGCAGCGCCGTAGACGCAGCCCCTTGACGAGCCGCCTGCACCAGTAAAGAACTCGATAAATGAGCCGCAGATTGATAGGTTGAAAAATAAAGTGCAAACTGCCGCGCGACTTGGCGCAGCACCATCGGGCGCATGACGGAGCTGAACGCGAGGGCGCTTCCACCTTCGACCATCAGCCGTAGGGGTTCTGAGTGACAGGTGAGCGGTAGGGGTTCGCAAGTCGATTGCTGGAGCGCTTCGCCAATGCGCTGCACAATGTCTTGGCGATCGCGGTCAGGGATATTTTTCCAGGTGCGCTCCATCAAATGGAGGAAAATCTCAGCTTCTAAATCTGTCGTAGAAAGCATTGGAGAAAACTTTAGCTTTAGATGACGGCACACGCGTACCAACACCTGCCGATAGGTGACAGCCTGCGAATCACCGCGTAAAACCGTAAAGCCATCTGCGGCTAAAAACCGAAAGCGTTCTTCCATGGCATCTAGCCACTGCGCGCGATTTAGCCTGGGCACTTGGATCGGATCAACACCCTGCAAATAGTCTAAAGGGTTAAATTTACGCCGAAACAGAATTTCGGTGAGGTCTTGTAGCTCGCCTTCTGTCGCCAACTCAAGTACAACTCGTAGTTCATCCATGCCTCTTGATTGGCTCGCTGTGAAATTTTAATTTTAAAATCGAGGTAAAACGTTTGTTTCTTAAAAGTTTGAGTCTCTTTGAGGCCGCTGCACTCTATTTGGGTTAGACCAAAATCTGCCTGATATAGGCATTAAAGCGATTTGTTATTTAGGTTAAGCTAACCTGCATTGTACCGCTAACATCCGTTCTACGGCTACCGACTGTGACCCAGAACTCAAGCACCGCTTAATAGGCAAACTAACCTACATTACTCAGCTGACAGGATACTGCTAATGCCGTTTCGGTTCAGCAAATCAATCACCTCATCTGCTTTGGCGCGTTCTTGAAATGCGCCAACCTGAAGCATAGATTGCCCTTGATAGGAAGACCGAAAGGAATCGGGCACCAATGTTTTGACGGCTTGTCGCTGATTGCCATTGGCAGCTTTCACAAACACGCGATATTTAGGGCTAACCATTGCCGCCACTTGAAAGGGTGCCTGCACACCGCCGCTGAATCCATAGGTTGAACCAGGAGCCATCGTATTAATATTGAGGCTGGGGGTACTGGCGGTGATTAAATCAGGTTCGTTGCCAGCTTTGCCTAAGGGAATGGTTGAAGTGGGCACAGGCAATACGCCAGCCGCGACCGTTGGCAAACCATAGTTAGAGGAGGGTGGCGCAATGGGAAATGTGCTAGAGGGCGATGATAACGCTGGACGACGCCAACGCCCCGCCGCCACGGGAGCAGACGGTACTGAAATTTGAATGGGTGCCGTAATGGGGTTTAGTGTTCTGCCGTAGCGTGACTCAACGGGCGATCGCCCTAACGCCCCGCCGCGAAACACTGAGTTTTGCCCACCTCTGGTAGAAGTGCCTGGGGGGGTGGCGCTGGCAATATAGCCAGAACCCCCTTCAGTATCTCGGGTTAAATAGATATGGCCAAGGATTTTACCACTATAGGATCGCTTGGTAAACCGCCATTCTGGGTTGAGCTGAAGTTTGAGAAAACCTGGCTCCAGATTATCTGTACGACCAATGACAAGGGTCGAACCTTGGGTATTTTGTGAAGGAACTGCCAGCAGAACCAGATGGTTACTTGCTCTTGCAATCGAAAGGCGGTAGTCGAGTGCCTTGTCCTGTCCGGCAATGCGCACTGAGTACCCGTTGCTGTCGGTACTGCGCCCACAAATATTGGTAAAGTCAAACTTCAGCAAAAGCGGATCGACGATATTAGGATTGCTGGGGTTCTGTTGCCAGCACTGCTTGGCGTTAGAAAGCTGTTCCAAAATTAAGAGGTTGTAGCGATCGCCCTGAGCCAGCGGCACTGCAACGGCAATGACTCGACCCTGATCGAGTTCTTGCTGTTCAAAGGTTGTGGCGGCAGCAGATTGGACTGACCCAGAGAGGGCAAAGCCAACGCCCCAAAGTAAGGCGGTGGTGTAGACAACGGATGAGGGCTTCATGGGCGATCGCACTCCTGAGGATGTGACGTGGGGAACGAAAGATCTCGGCAGCGGGTGGTGCGGCGACTTACACGAATTGGATGACTGAAGACGCAGCCCGATGCTGAGCTAAACTTGGGCTTTGACAGAAGAATTTATCAAAGGCACCGAAGATATTAACGTAAATGCGATGATTCTAAGTCATGGAACCATTAAATCAACAAACTTTTTGTCAAGAATTTTGTCAACCTTGGGTTAGGGTTCCCACGGATGATTGCCCAGATGTCACGCGATCGTCCTGTTAGGATAGAAGGCGGTCTGTGGCTATGGGTTCTGTACGGGTTCTGTGGGTATAGGTTGTGATGGCATGATGACGCCAAATGTTCCGCTCTATCGGATTTTAGATGCGAATTTAGACCGCGCGCGCGAAGGGCTGCGGGTGGTAGAAGAATGGTGCCGATTTGGCTTAGATGACGTTGCCTTAGTTGCACTCTGCAAACAGCTTCGCCAAACCTTAGGCCAGTGGCATCACAGCGATTTTCGGCTGGCACGAGACACCCCAGGGGATGTGGGCACTGAACTCACCCATGCCTATGAGGAATCTCGGGCGGATGTACCAGCGGTGCTGCAAGCCAATCTATGTCGGGTTCAAGAGGCACTGCGGGCGCTAGAGGAGTATGGCAAAATTTATGACCCTGCGATGGGCGCGGCCTGTAAACAGATGCGCTATCAGGTCTACACCTTAGAGAGTAAGCTACTGAGCCAAAATCGACGGGGTCGGCTTCAGCAAGCCACGCTTTGTCTGGTGACAACCCCCGTTGATGGGTTAAGCGAAACCGTAGAAGCGGCTTTACAGGGCGGCGTAAGGCTGGTGCAATATCGAGATAAAGAGGCTGAGGATCCGGTGCGGCTGGAGCGGGCGAAGATGCTGCGATCGCTGTGTCATCAATATGAGGCGTTGTTTATCGTGAATGACCGAGTTGATATCGCGCTAGCGGTAGATGCCGACGGGGTACATTTGGGGCAGCAAGATTTGCCTGTGGCGGCAGCGCGTCGTCTATTGGGGGCAGATCGCATTATTGGACGCTCAACGACGAATGCAGATGAGCTGGCACAGGCTTTGCAAGAAGGCGTTGACTACCTTGGCGTGGGCCCCGTCTACGCAACACCGACTAAAACGGATAAAGCCGTCGCGGGATTAGACTATGTGCGCTATGCTGCGGCTCATGCCAAGCTGCCTTGGTTTGCGATCGGTGGGATTGATGCCCAAAATTTGTCTGAGGTGAGGAAAGCGGGAGCGGATCGAGTTGCGGTGGTGCGAGCCATTATGAA
>JANNDV010000092.1:0-14814 GCA_031387975.1 Acaryochloridaceae cyanobacterium OTE_75_metabat_521
CAATCACCCCGAAGCCACAGAAGAAGCGAACCCTGCGGCCTGGGAAGCGCTTTACGCCGCCGAAGGGTCGGACTGGTTTTGGTGGTTTGGGGAAGGACATTCTTCTAACCAAGATGCCATCTTCGATCTGCTGTTTCGAGAGCACGTATCTGCAATCTATAGCGCCCTAGGCGAAACGCCACCCGATGCACTACGCCACCCCTTAGAGCGCCACGAAGAAAAGCAAGATCACCGTCCTCAGAGCTTTATTCACCCCATCATTAACGGGATGGGCGATGAGCAAGATTGGGATCATGCCGGACGCATTACGGTGGCAGGAGCGCGGGGCACCATGCACCGCAGCAGCCCCATTCAGCGGCTCTGGTATGGCTTAGATCACCTCAATTTCTATTTCCGCTTTGATTTTCAGGCGGGCAAACAGCTTGGGACGGATATTCCGCCAGAGCTTCACCTGTTTTGGTACTACCCGGGTCAGACCATGCACAACAGCCCAATGTCCCTGACCGGACTCCCGCAAACGGCTCCCATGAACTATAACTTCCGCCATCACCTTGGGGTAAATTTAGTGAATGGCGCAGTTTGGATGGAGGAAGCGGGAGACTATCAGCAGTGGGAGGGGCGATCGCACCAAGTCCAAATGGGTCTGAAGGACTGTCTTGAAATTGCCGTGCCCTGGTCTGACCTGCATGTACAGCCGGACTGGCCCTTAGAGGTGTTGGCGGTTTTATCCAATGATGGTCAGTTTGTCGAATACCTACCCGAAGATGCGCTGATCCCATTTCAGGTGCCATAATTTTGGGAGTTTACGGTCTCTAATTTATGATGCCTTGGAATCTCCCTGCGGCTTTTGTGGGTTTGTCGGCGGCGCTAGTGCTTATCAATCTTGCGCCTGCTGTGGCCTTGAGCAGCGCTGAGGTGAATAAGATTGCCAGAAGCGTGACGGTTCGCATTGTGAGTACGAGTGGCACAGGCTCAGGGGTACTGATTCGCAAAGCGGGTAAGACCTATACGCTGCTAACGTCAGCTCATGTGTTGCCTAATCGGACTGCCGCCTACGAAGTGATTACCCCCGATGGGCAGCGCTACAGCTTAGACCGTGATTCTATTAAGGCGCAGGCTAATGTAGATTTAGCGATCGCCCAGTTTGTGAGTGCTCAGGCTTACGCTGTGGCGAAGGTGAGTGACGCGACGGTGACGGAAGGAACCCCCAGCTATGTAGCAGGATTCCCTGCAAAAACGGCTGCACTCACAGAATCTATCTATAGCTTCACCAAAGGTGAGATTACGGCTGCGCCTGCACAGCCCTTTAAGGATGGCTACGGATTGGTGTATACCAACACCACACTACCCGGCATGAGCGGAGGCCCTATTTTTAATGCTGAGGGTGCCCTCATTGGCATTCATGGGCGAGCCGATGCCAAGACAGAACTTCAAGATCAGCAGCTTAACCCGCAGATTTATGTCAAATCTGGCGTAAACCTGGGCATTCCCGTCAGCGCGGTATTTAGCTTGATGCCGAAAGAAAAGCTAACCATTGCTGCGGCCTCATCCACGACGGTCAATTCAGCGCAAGATCGCTCGCTCATTAATGATTTGATGGCGCAGTCTAACTTTAAGATGCGCCAAAATGACGTGGCGGGGGCGATCGCAGCCCTAGACCAAGTGGTGCGTTTAGACCCCAATAATATTGAGGCATTCAATGAGCGTGGCTCACTGTATATGATGCGGCGTGATTTTTTGGCGGCGGTGGCAGACTTTCGGCAAACGGTGCAGCTAGACCCTAATTTTGCAGGGGGCTATTACAACCAGGGCGTTGCCTATCTTCGCAGCGGCAGCCCTCGTGAGGCGCAGGCGAATTTCAAAAAGGCAGCGGAATTATTTAAGACGTTGGGGAACAATAAAATGTACCGAAAGACTCTCGAAGAGCTGAAGGGATTTTAGCTATTTGCTGAGCTGCTGACGTGGTTTACTTAGGCCATTGATTTGATATGGCGTTAAATTAAGGCTGCCCGTTTCTGGCGTGCCGAGGGGGCCAACAGGGCCAAATCGCCAGTGCTGCACATAGCGATTCAAAATATCTTGCCCAATAATGCCCTCTATCCCTAGGGTCTGGAAAACGGGGCTGTTAACCACCAAAACATTAAGTTTGGAGATCTGAATCGTTTGTAGACTTAAGCGCTCAAGCTGCGATCGCCTTGCCATTGTCTTTCCGCCCAACCCTGCCACCCGTAAGCTTGGATCTACCTGAGTTTTAAGCGATAGCTGCTCTGCTAAACGCTCTGAGAGGCTGGTGACGGATGCACCTGTATCGACCAAAAACCGATAAGGGCCTTTGCCATTGACATAAACCTTGGGGGTGGTCATTACGCCCAACCGACCTTCTAGGGCAATGCCAGAGGCGACGGGGCGAGAAGGCTTAATGAGCTGAAGACTGCGACGTTGGGGATTTAAAACCATATCGAAGCGGCCCAGAAAATCTAGCCCCAAGATGCCAGCCGTCTTGAAGGGCAACATGGTGGTAGAAAGCCCAATGCCAAACAGTTGGCTAACTTGTGCCTCGCCTACCTTAAGGGGCGGTAAGCGATAGAGCATCATTTTTTGTTTAGCAAACTGCTGTCCTACGGCGAGATACCCCAAAAAATCGGAGGGCACGGGTTGTCCTGTAAGTCCCAATCGCCCAGCAATCTGAGTATCTAGAATAGAGTTGGATGCACCAGAATCTAAAATAAACGAAAGGGTTTGATTTTTGATTTGAACCGGAACGGTAAAAATACCCTGTGCCGTAAGCCCTTGAAGCGCAATGTTCGCTTGCCCCTGCACAATGGCCTTGGGGAGCGTAGCGCCCGTAGCCTTGAGAAGAGTGGTCATGCGATCGCTAGCATCTGTACGGACGGTGCCGTCAGGGTTGAGCATCACCACTGACATGACGCAGCGTGTTGCAATATCCTGAGTGGCGGCTACGCTTTTTTGGGTGGTCTCTTTTTGAATGCACTGCTGTACCTGGATCAGTAGCGGATTAACGCTCGGTTGAGGGATGGCCTGCGCCAGAACTAGCCCACCAGAACATCCAACCCCAACCGCAGCGCTGTAAAACCCAGCCTGAATGCCGTTAGAACCAAACCAACGCAACAGGTTGTGCTTCACGAAAGGGGTTCTCCAAAATGGATAAGGGTAAGGTTCTGAGGGCGATCGAGCAGTTCTTGAGCCAGCAAAATTCCGGCAATGCTCCAGGTTTGGTAGCGGCGCGCCATTCGTCCAATCAGGCGACCATTGCCCCCATCATAGTATTCCGGCCATCGGTCGCGGATGAGGCGCTGTCCTGCTTTCATGATGTCTTCTCGAAGCTGTTCGGTTAGGCTAGGGTGCTTGACCTTCAGGGCGGCTGCGGCAAGCATCCAGGTCAACATGGGCCAGCTCCCGCCATTGTGATAAGACCACGGCTTATTTTTGGGGTCACACCCCGTGACGAGCTGCCACTCTATTCCTTCTAGGGCGGGGTAACAGACCTTCATGGGCATTTCGCCCAGCAGGTCTGCATGGCGCAGATAAATCAGATCAATGATGCTACGGGCTTGTGCAAGGGGGAGCAGATTGCTGACCACACCCATTAAGTTGCCGATTGCAAAAAAGCGGCAGTCGAGATGGGATGGCCCCAAGTTGCCGACTAAGTAGCCTGCTTTTTCAGGCAGCCACTGAATCAGGTGTTCGTAGGGAATAGATTCTGGATAAAGGTTGTATTTGTTAAAAAAGTGATCCTCAGCATCAGCACTCGGCGAAGAATCATACTGTTCGCTTTGGGCTTGGTAAAGTACACGCAGTCGCGGTAGGTCGAGCCAATAGTCTTCACAAAGCTGTCGCCCAAGCCGCCCAAGCCGATGCGAGATTCTGGCCTGGTAGGGTTCTTCGGGCTTTAGAAACTGACGAGCAACCTGAAGCCCAGCATAAAAGAGGGTTTGAATTTCCAGGGGGTAGCCATTCAGCCCCATGCGCCGATCAATCATGCAGGCTCCATCGGGCACCAATATCATGGGTTCCGCGTCAAACCGATGGGACAGATAAAGGCTCAAAATTAGCCGAATTGCTCGCCTTAGCTTGGGTCGTGGTTCACTGCCGTCAAATAAATCGGGGTGTAGTGCGGTTTGATCCTGAGTGCAGGCGCGGTAGTAAGCCTGAAGCAAAATCAGCCACCACAAACAGGAGTCTACAGGGGTGACTTGGGCGATCGCCCGTTCGCCGTAGTCAGGCTTAAGGGTGTCGTTTTCTACCTTAAAGCTGGCGGGCATCATGCCGGGCGATCTCTCCATGTGCTTTGCCAGCTCTGGCGTAATTTGGAGCTTAAGAATAGTGGCTAAAAAATTACCAACCACCGCTCGGCTAGAGACGGCCTCACCGTTTAGCCCTGCAATATCCTGATTTTTAATGAGGTAAACCAGCGCAACGGGGACAAAATCTCGCACAAAACATTGGTCGTAGTTAACCGAGGATGCCTCCGGCGGTACATCTGCCGCCTTTGTGCCCAGAGGCTCGCCCTTGCAGTAGACCAAATATTTAGGCTGATTTAGTTCTTTCCATGCAATTTCTTTAAGACCATTCCAAGACAGCGCCACCATAACCTCACCATCGCAGTAAAAATACTATCAAATTAGTGCAGGTAAAACAGTGCAGAGTTACCTTTCTGTAAGGATATCGCTATCGCTTCAGAATGGCTCCAAATTCATGCTCGTATTGAGGGTCATCGGTGCTCAGTAGTCGATCCCAAAAGGTAAAATATAGCCCATAGTGAACCGTATATTTACGATGGTGAATAGAGTGATGTGCTGGCCCAATAAACCATCGACCTAACCAATGATGTGGGAATGCAGGCGGAAAAAGCTCAAGCCCTAAATGGTTTAACACAGCCCAAAATGTCATCGTAATAGAAATTGCAATGAGCGTAATAAAATGGATTGGTATAATAAATACAATGGCAATTAAAAAGAAAGATTGAATTACTGCTTCTGGTAGGTCAAAGGCAAAAGAAGTCCAGGCAGTAGGCTGTCTAGATTTATGGTGCCCTTGATGTAGCCACATAAATAATGCAGGATGGTGCAGTATTCGATGGATGAAATAAAAATAGGCGTCTTGGAGAATGAGTACCCCTCCATAGCTAATCCCGAGATACCATAAGTCCTGATATCTAAAATCACTGTAGAGCAGCGTTCCGCCTCGATCATAAGCCCAAATAATAAATGCAGCACCTAGGGCAAACACGACTGAGGCAAGACAAGATAATTTAATGTCTTGATAAATCAAGCGTTTTTGTGAAGCATCTAAGGGCGTTTTTAGATGTGAATTAGACTCTGTTAAAAGTGAGTAGAAGAGCAGGTATGTGCTTCCGGCAACTAAAAAATATCGCAGTAAAATTAGGGCAAGAAAAGAAGAATAGTAAAATAAGAATGAATGCTGTATTAATAGAGTGCTTTGCATTGAGTCATGCTCTTTAAAGGAGATTTTTGCAGGGCTTGAGCTTGAGCTTACTGCAAAAAAGGATAAATCCCCTCTTCCATAGACATGATTTATAAGTAGATGGGCGTCATTACATTGCCGATGGGGTTTGGGTTTCGACTTCCTATCGCCAGAGGCAAGGCTACGCCAAAGCGACATGCTCCCTATTGCCAGAGGCAAGGCTACGCCAAAACGGCAAGCTTAGGACACAGCAGGACAAGTCGCTCAACCCGCGCCAATACGGGAATTGAGGGTTGAGACTTCCCTTCGACAGGCTCAGGACAATGCGGCTATCGCTCAGTCGAGCACGGAGCCGAAACCCGTTTTATCGTTAATTCAGTCCATCTACTTATTCAATGCCAAGACGCTTATAAATAACGGTAAGGTTTTGTAAATGGTGCTGAGGGTTGAAGCATTCGGCTAAGTCTTCAGCACAGAGATGCGCTTTTACCTTTGGATCTTGGGCAACCAAGGCTCTAAAGTCACCGCCTTCTGTATTCCAGGCCTGGTGGGCATTGTCCTGCACAATGGCGTAGGCATCTTCGCGCAGCATCCCTTTTTCTACTAGGGTGAGCAGTACGCGCTGGCTAAAGATCACGCCGCCATAAAGGTTCATGTTGCGCTTCATGTTCTCTGGGTAAACCAGCAGATTTTGCACTAGGTCAGTGGTTTCGACCAGCATGAAGTGCGTCAAAATACAGGCATCGGGCATCATGACCCGCTCGGCTGAGCTGTGGGAAATATCGCGCTCGTGCCAAAGCGCAACGTTTTCAAGGGCGGTGGTCGCATAGCCACGAATCAACCGTGCTAACCCCGTGAGGCGCTCTGAGCGGATGGGGTTCCGCTTATGGGGCATGGCGGAGGAGCCTTTTTGCCCTTTAGAAAAGTATTCTTCGACTTCTAATACGTCGGTGCGCTGTAGGTTGCGAATTTCGACGGCGATACGTTCGATGGTGGCGGCCAGTAATGCCAACACCTGAAGGTAATTGGCGTGGCGATCGCGCGAAATGACCTGAGTAGAAGCCGTATCGGGGGTTAGGCCGAGTTTTTGACAGGCGATCGCCTCCACCTGCGGGTCTACATTGGCGTAGGTGCCCACGGCTCCAGAAATTTTGCCGACTGCAATCTCGGTTTTGAGATACAGCAGACGGTCCTTGCTGCGTAGAACTTCCGCAAGCCAACCTGCGAGCTTAAAGCCAAAGGTGATCGGCTCTGCATGGATGCCGTGGCTGCGACCCACCATGACGGTGTAGCGATGCTGAGAGGCTTGGGTGCGAATGGCGTCAATGAGCGCATCTACATGCTTGAGGATGATATCTAGGCTGGCAACCAACTGTAGAGCAAGGGCGGTATCCAGCACATCTGAACTGGTCATGCCGACGTGGATGTAGCGGCCTGCATCGCCGACATACTCGTTGACGTTGGTGAGAAAGGCAATCACGTCATGCTTGACGGTGGCCTCAATTTCTAAAATTCGCTGCGGGTCAAAGTCCGCTTTTGCCTTAATTTCGGCAACGGCTTCTGCCGGAATGGTGCCCAGTTCTGCTTGGGCTTCACAGGCTGCAACTTCTACCTGAAGCCACGTCTTATACTTATAGGCTTCAGTCCACAAGCTGCCCATTTCGGGTAAAGTATATCGTTCTAGCAAGGTGACTTCGCAGGTTACAACTGAACCATTGTAAGCTGCAACACAGCTTTTTGTATCAATGGCGATCGCCAGACAGCAATTCAAAATTTAGATTTGACCCACGGTTAGATTGAGCAAGCGAAAAAGATTCCTTATCAGAGAGCAGCCTTATGGAGTTAATAAAGCTGAATTTTGGAGTATTGATCGCCTATGTAAGCGGGGCGATTCTTCAAATTCAAGACTCTCGAAAAGCGAGTAATGGCAACCGATATAGCCTGGGCGATGCCGTCTTGAGAGCCTTCTCAGTGTTTTTTATGCAATCCGAATCCTTTTTGGAGCATCAGCGCCAAATGGAAAGTCATCAAGTCAAAAATAACGCTCAGACGCTGTTTGGGTTCTTCATTTTGGAATTGCTGGGTTCTGCCACTCTAAACCGCCTAGAAGGAAGCGGACTGGTCGCTTCATTGCGCAGAATAGTTTAATTGACTCCAGACGCTTTGCAGAAGACGATGAGTTAAGCAGTGTAATGCTCGGCAGATGGCACTGACGACGACGATAATGACGATACAGAAGACAATTAAGAAGACTAAGGGAACTGCATCGTGGTAGCAAGTCCTCCTCAAATCAAAACAGAAGTGGTGACGGGCAAACGGCTTTATTGGCTGTTGCTGAGCGGACTGTCTGTGAATGCGCTTATTTCAGATATTTTAGGGAGTCGCCTGAGTCAGCCACTAGAGAGTTTTACGCTCCCCTTTGGCCTTAGCATTGGTTTAGTGAGTGCCTTAGGCTATTGGGCAGTGCCTTGGCTCCGACGGCTCAAGGCAGGCCAGGTGATTCGTGAAGATGGGCCGCAAAGCCACCTCAAGAAGGCCGGAACCCCCACGATGGGCGGCATTTTTTTTGTGCCCGTTGCGCTTGTGCTCAGCGTAATCTGGGCTTGGACAACAGGAACGCAAGCGATTGAAGTAACAGCAGCGGCAGTGCTAACCGCAGTGCTGGGTTTTGTCGGCTGGTTAGATGACTGGCAGGTACTTCGCAAAAAGTCCAATAAGGGTTTATCTGCAAAGGTTCGCCTTTCAATCGAGTTTGGGGCGGGGGGCATTTTTGCCCTATGGCTACTGCTGACAAAGCCTTCTATTTCTACCCTAATCCTTCCTTTTGGCGTTGCGTTGCCCATTGGATTTCTATTTTTGGTGTTGGCTATCTTTGTGGTCGCGGCAGAAAGTAATGCCGTTAACCTGACAGACGGCATGGATGGGTTAGCCGCAGGGACAACGGCGATCGCACTGTTTAGCTTAGGTCAAATCATCGCGCCCGAGTATCCGGGGCTAATGACGTTTTGTGCCTGTATGAGCGGTAGCTGCATTGGTTTTTTAACGCATAATCACAACCCCGCAAGGGTCTTTATGGGCGATACGGGTTCTCTGGCACTCGGGGGCGCATTGGCGGCAGTGGGTTTAATCAGCAATTCGTTATGGGCCTTGCTGATTGTCAGCGGTCTATTTTTAGTAGAGTCTTTATCTGTGATTGCCCAGGTAACTTACTACAAGTTAACAAAGAACCCCGAGGGAATCGGTAAACGGCTCTTTAAGATGGCTCCTATTCATCATCATTTCGAGCAGTCAGGATGGTCTGAGTCCCGTGTGGTTGCCACATTTTATGGCGTGGTTATAACGTTAGCGTTGGTGGCGCTAAATCTGAGCCAGTTTGCGTAATAGTTAATAGACTCAATTTTAAGTCCTGTTATCTGAATAAATGTATGTTCAAAGAGTTTACTTATTCTTAAGTGCGTTAGCTTGACAAGGTGAGCCAGAAAAAGCCAAGAGCTATATTCAGTCTTTTCTGTAGAATTTTAGACGTGTCTTACAAAGGCGCGATCTGCTGTAGCTTCAATATATTTTTATAAACCTATATTTTTTCAAGACCGTATTTACCTATCTGAAAAACACGACAAATTGTTCTATTGATTTGGTGAACGGGAATCCTAACACTAACGCACACAACCTCATCGCCAAGTCAATATGAAACCTGTATTAAAATTGATCATTCTTCCGGCACTTACGGCCTCAGTATTTTGCCTGTGTCCTTTGGTCACTGATGCTGCAACCAAGCCTCTCACCAATGCCGATGTTGTCTCAATGATTAAAGCTGGCTTGCCAGAAAACACCATTATTCTGTCGATTCAACAAACTGCCTCAAAATTTGATACCGCCCCCCAGTCCCTCATCCTGCTCAAAAAACAAGGCGTAAGCACCAAACTCCTCGACGCAATGCTAAGTAAACAGCTTGGTAAAGCAGCACCTGGAAAATCCATCAAGATTGCAGCCTCCAATGCAGATTTTAAAGGAGTTCGTGCCTTAATTAAAGGACAAGTTTTGCCCCTCAAACGCAGCAAAATGCAGTCTCGCGCCAGTTCAGGCTGGCTATCGCTCGTCACGGGCTTTGGCGACACAAAAAATCGGGCTGTTTTGGAAGGAAACACGTCAAAGCTCCGTCTCAAGGCGAGTGCTCTAGCCTTTGAAGTTGCTTTAGCTGCCGATGTTGACCCTGAAGACTACGTGACGTTGGTTCGCCTAGAAGTCAAACAAGATCGCCGTTCTATCGAAACCAGTCGCGCAGGCTTCTCCCTGTCTGACGGCGTCCGTGCGAAAGAGGGCTTTCCTAAAGATCGCGTTATTGCAACTAGCATTGAAGATACCGGAGTTCAGACCTCCTCTGGCAAAGCAATTTATCGCGTCAACATAACGGATAGCCTTGCCCCTGGAGAATATGCAATCGTCCGTGCATCGACAACCGATTCTGCCGAAGATGAAGGATTGAGCACCACTAAGAACGTCCAGGCCAACTACTATGACTTTGGCATAGACACAAATTAGTTCAATTATCTTAAGCTTTCCAGATCTTGAGCCATCGTCTAGCGGTGGCTTTTTTATCGAATCAAACATGATGCTTAGCAAAGTTTTCAAGCATTTTGAATAAAAAATCAGCTCTCTGTCAATTCGTCCACACTATCCACAGGCTGTATATTTATCGCCTGCATTTGCATCAGAAGTTCTGCGACTCGACGCTCAGCAGCTTCTGCTCGTTGATGCTCCTGCTCTGCTCGTTGATGTTCCTGTTCTGCTCGTTGATGTTCCTGCTCTGCTCGTTCTGCGCCCGTGGCAACAATCATCCCTGTCTCGTCACACCAGCGGAGCCATTCGCCCTGAATTTCTTCAAAGGTACCTTGCCAAAGCATGAGGCCAAGGTCTACTTGGGGCAGCCAGTAGCGCTCTAGTTCAAAATATTGTCCTTCCCGTAGGCCATAAGCGTATAAAAGCTGTTCTCCTAGTTGCTGTAAAGGATCGTACACAACGTAGTAGAGCACGCCCATCTGGGCATAGCTTGTCAGTTTGCGACCTAACTCATTGCCTTCTTTGTTCGAGACAATTTCAATCACCACATCGGGGGGCTTCCCGAATTCCCATACAAAATAGGTTCGGTTTTTCTTCTCTTTAAAATCTTGGGGCGGATCAACGTCAAGACTTAAAAATACATCCGGCACCAAGGGCGGACGACGCAGGGCATAAAATACCCCCACGTTAGCACTAGCCAAAAACGAACGACCCTTAAATAAAGCTTGAGCGCTATATAGTGGTTCGGTTAGAAGTCGCTGCTGTTTTTCAGAAATAAGGTTGTCCACAGGGGTATCGTCTTCAATAACCAGATCGCTGATATCTGGTATCACTAAATCTGGGTAGTCTAGCGATACGGCATCAGTGGAAGTTGAGAGTGCTTGGGTCATGGTGTTCCCCTTTTTGTGACGGACAACGCTATTTAGTTCCGTATTGAGTTTTCCATTAAGTTTTTGGTTGAGTTTCTAAAGGGTCTGTACTTCTACATACTTGCTTTGGCTTCACGCGCTGCTGCAATAAAGGTAAAGACCCCCACGGGGACACTCAACGCCAAAATGATAATGGTTTGCCATTGCCCCAGAGACGGTTCACCAGAAGATAGCTCAAAAATACAGCCAACAACGGCAATAAAGGCAACACAGGAGAACAGAAGTAAAATTCCGCTTTTGGTGGGGATGACCATACAATTCTCTAGATTAGTCCTGCACTCAGCTTCATTAGTGTATCAGCCGAAATCTTAGGTCGGTTTCACGGCCTGTTGGGAAAACCCGTGCTTGGATAATTCTTGGTTGAGCAGTAGTGCATTTTCGACCCGATCTACAAAAAGAACCCCTGAGAGGTGGTCCATTTCGTGTTGGATGGCGCGAGACAGTAACCCAATCGCCCGAATTGCCTGGGGACGACCCAGTTCATCTTTAAAGGCCACTTCAATCATTTCAGGGCGCTTTACGTCTAAATACACTTCAGGAATGCTAAGACACCCTTCTTGAGACACGGTAAAATCTGTGCTTTTTTTGCGAATGACGGGGTTAATTAAAATCAGTGGCGGGTTTGCTGCGTCTTCTGGCTCAATGTCTACCACAATGATTTGTTTGGCGATCGCCACTTGAGGGGCAGCCAATCCAATGCCATCGGCACTGTACATTGTTCTGAGCATGTTCTCGACAATTTGGCGAACTTCCGCATCCACCTTGACAATCCGCTTGGCTGTTTGACGCAGGACGCGATCGCCCAGGGTATGAATTTCGTAAGGAGGATGGTCAACTTTGCGTTTATCGAAGGCAATTTCGGTAGTCATAGTTTCTGGAAAAGTTTAGAAGTTTTAGGCGGAAGTGCTGACTAAGCGTTAGCCTACAATTTTAGTCGATCTAGGCTTGGGATGACTGCCGAGTCATGAGCGCATAGCAATTTTCAGATTTTATAGTTCTGGACTACGAGAGTGGATTTGCTGATGCTTATGAATATTTGATTGAATTGCTCCTGCCTTGTTTGCGTTTTAATCAAATCGACCCTGTGCTGATTAGATTTAAGCTATGGTGACGTAAACAGACTAGGTTCACATTATTCAATCTACGCCTTTAAGCAACAGATTAGGCGGCGGATTCTGCTGAACGACTGTATTGCTTAACTCTAAAACTTGAGCAAGATCATATAAATTTTGATTGGAGAATCAATCATGTCGAAAGAACAAAAAGGCAACAAAGAAGATAAGAAAACAAAGGCTGCAACTGAGGAAACCAAAAAACACAAGAAAGATAAGAAAGATCCTAAAAGACATGATGGGCCTGCAAAATAACCCCCTACAGAGCATTTGCGAACCTTTTCTAATGATCCTAGCTGGCTTCGACTCCGCTCAGCCAGCTAGGATCATTAGAAAGCTCTACTGAGGCGGCCGTACAATCATTTCCTCAAGCAGTCGCGTTTGGGTTTTGGGGTTGTAGCCAATCAGTTTGATATAGCTGCGAGGGTTTGCGTTAATGCAGTCTAGAATGCCTGCAATTGCTTTTGCTGCATTATCAGGAGCCTGACTCCAAGGCCAGCTTCGCCAAATATTGCCAGATTTTTCTCGTACTGACGCTATCTCTAAACTGAGCCGCCCACCCTTTCGTAAAGATTGTTCTAGCAATCGTTCAATATGGGTAATTGAGACATGACTCGGCCAGCCCCGGTGGGGTGGCGTGACCGCCGTGAAGTCAACCGCAGCCTTATGCTCTAGCGGACGCTCTACAAAAGACGCTTTTTGACCATTCTGAACCACATTCTCTGGTACTGCGGGTTCTGCCGTTAAGCCTTGCCCAGAGACATACGCTTTTGCAAGCTGCGATCGCACCAGTCTATTTTGCTCTGTCACCATCTCAGAACCCAGGGCAATCAGATGATCTAAGGTCACTTGTGCCTTTACTGCGCTTAGGGTTTTGTCAGGGTTATTGACCAAATGAGAGGATACGCGGTCTACCCCAACCTGCCGAATGAATGTACGAACCTGCTCATCGTAAACCCGCGATCGCAGGGCACCAAAGAAATCTACAGACTGGTTTGGGAACGTTGCTACCAGCCGATCTACATCGGCATGAGAAAGGCGATCTTCTTCAAAAATGCCAGCGACGATGCCAAGGCGATCTTCAAGGGAAGGCTCCCAGTAAAACTTGTCCATCCGCCCATCTCGAACCAGCGGCGCATAGAGTGTCGAAAAATCATTCCCCGTCACAATAATGGGCACCCGAGGCGTGGGCTGTGTTTCGTAGCTGCCTGGGAGCTGTACGTCGGTTGGGTTATCGGCAATATTCATCAAGGTGCCGTTTACAAGCTGGGTGTTAACGGTGTACTGCGTCGTTTTGTCCATCCGACCCGCGCCAGCATCTAGGTCATTAATGAGCAGCACGCACATCTTGCCGCGCACCTTAATGAGATCGGCGGCCTCTCGATAGCGCGAGCGAATCAGCCGCACCGGATCGCCTGCATCAGGGCTTTCTAGCTCGCCAGCCGACATCCGCACAGGCTCTATTCCCATGAGCTTAAACACCAGCTCACACTGAAACGACTTTCCCTCGCCCTTGCGTCCATGCACGCCCAAAATGACCGGAACCCGAACACCGGGTAAGTCCATAAAGTTCTTGGTAATGTGAATCGCAACTTTATCGAGAAAGCGAGGTGAGACGTAATAACTCATTGCAAATTCAGCTTGTAGACCATCCCCATTATGCAGGGTGGTGCATTTCTTAAAAGGATGAATCTCATGGGTCTCAGATTTATCCCTTGAAAACGGAAATAGTATACTGTATACAAAGACTTAGTTTTTAAGCGGTTGCTATGTTACGGTAGAGCGCCGCTTGCAAGCATTTAGTTGATAGAGCAAAAAATTGTCATGACCGTTATTCCAATGCTTTCGGTGAACTGCGATCGCCTAAACCGCAGCCTATTCCAGCTTGCAGAAATTGGAAAGTTACCCAATGAAGGGGTCTGTCGGCTCGCCTTTAGCATAGAAGATCTGCTGGCGCGACAGTTGGTGCAGTCGTGGATGGTGGAAGCGGGAATGACGGTTCGCACCGATAGAGCAGGGAACATCATTGGTAGATATGCGGGGCGCTCTGAACCAGCAGCGGCTTTGGCGACAGGCTCTCATATTGACACGGTTCCGGTGGGAGGCCGCTATGACGGGTGCTTGGGCGTTTTGGCAGGCATTGAAATGGTGCGAGTGCTGCATGAAAACAATGTGAGACTACACCACCCTATTGAGGTGATTGTATTTACTGATGAAGAGCGCTCTGTGATTGGCGCAAAGGCCATGGCAGGGGAAATTCAAGAAGACCCAGATTACTATGCGCGCTTAGATGGCACCTCGATTCAAGCTTGCCTCAAAAAAATTGGCGGGGACTGGTCACAGATTGCTACGGCAAAACGCGATCGCACAGAGGTGGCGGCCTTTGTAGAACTGCACGTTGAGCAGGGCGGTGTGCTAGAGCACATGGGCACCTCCATTGGGGTGGTAGACGGTATTGTGGGTCAGTATCGCTTTGCCGTCACCGTTGTAGGCCGGATGAATCATGCAGGTACCACGCCCATGAATATGCGCAAAGATGCCCTGGTTGCTGCCGCGCAGGTGGTGCTGGCAGTCAACAAAATTGCGGTAGAAACCCCAGGCGATCAGGTCGCCACCGTCGGCTGTCTCAATGTTTCACCCAACGCAACCAATACGGTTCCAGGCAGGGCAGATCTTAGAATTGACCTGCGAGATCTGTCTCAGGCGCATCTAGAATATTTGGTCACGCTGATGGAGAAAGAATTTACGGCGATCGCCACTGCCACCGA
>JANNDV010000157.1:0-7897 GCA_031387975.1 Acaryochloridaceae cyanobacterium OTE_75_metabat_521
AGGTAGGACACAAATTATGTGCTTGAGTAGATAAAGGGAAAATGTATGGGGTTAGAACTAATATTGCTCCCCCTAAAATAAATTGAAGAATTGATCTATATTTCATGCTTACCTTGCCGTTTAGCTCTGTGGTCTAACGGCCTTGAGTTGAGCGGACGGCGATGCACTTTGAAACAAAACTGATCGTGTAAATCTCCGTTCCGCTCCAACGAATAGTTGGGCAGCGGACGCTATGGGTAAAACTGTAGTTTCAATCCATCAATGAAACGGTAATCACGCTGATTTTTGGTTATAAATTTTTCGTCATACTCAAGCGCTGTTGCTGCAATCAATGCATCAGCTATGAGCAAACCATGACTCAAGCGATACTGTCCTAATAAATTAACTGCTCTATCTGAAATCTGCTCTGTTAATTTGAGGCATTGAAAGTACTGAAGAAATTTCTCAAGCTTGTTCAGCTCAACTTTGTTGCGACAGCCAACGATTAACTCCATCTGTGTTACCACACTTATGGCTAATTGGAACTGCTGTTCAATGCGTTGCAAACAATCAATCGCGGTCTGATCCCCGCGTCCTACATCAATCAAGATGTCTGTATCAATAATGATCAATGCCACGTTACTTTGTCCATTCGGATTCACGAACTTGACGAACCCAATCGACACTATCTACCAGATCGTGACGATCTTGCCAAATTCCGACAAAACTTTCAGCCCTCAAGTCAGATACAGGTTGTTCATTAGATTGTGAGCGTTCATAACGCTGATGAACAAAGGCGATAAAGTCTATAACCTGACGTTGGCCTTCAGGCGGTAGAGAGGCAATGTCCCGTAAAATTTCCTCGTTTGTCATAATCCCTACGTTAACATTCTGTCATATATGGCATTGGGCTGCCTAAATCCTGAAGTCATTAGTATCAGATCGTTAGTTTGAACTTTCTTTCCAACGAGATCTAGAGGCCGAAACTACTGCCAAAATCTTCTAAAGCGTTGCCAATATCACTTGCGGTCTCCACAACTTGACTCACTTCTTCTGCTATAGGTACATGTTCTTGAATCTGCTGTTTTACGTATTGCTCAGCTTGGTTTGCATAAGTGTTGGGATCTACGCTAAAAGTAGGTACCTCAGGCATGTAACTATTGACTTCCTTTACCGCACTTTCCCAAACAGCATCAGGATGGGTGAGAATGCCAGGTGCATCAACTGATCCACTGTACTGATAACCAGCACCGACACCAAGAGCAGCACCCATATCTAATCCATACTGAATTTGACCATCTTGATAACCAGCATCTACATTAAATTCTGCACCAATCCCTGCTCGTACGTCTGCGCCACCTTCGCCACGAGCAAAATCATTTCCATCGATTGAAAGTGCTCCACTTGTATTTACCTCTGCTTTCGCTCCGGCAAAGGCTTCTCCACCAAGACTACCTGAAGCACCATCGGAGGAAATATTGAGATCGCCTCTGCCTTGGGCTTCCGCTCCTGCAAAAGCGTTAGCGTGTCCGTTTACTTCCGCTCCTGGTTGGTACTTAATGCCTTCAACATCTAATGTGCCTTTGTAGGTTGCGTCAACATTAGCTTCAGCGCCAACCATTGATCTTCCCTCTACATACAAGTGAGCTTCGTCACGGTTCCATTCTGCACCGACTTCTCCCCTGCTCGATGCACCCATAAAACTTTTGGCATCATAGGTTGCCTTGGAGTTCAAAGTGGCTCCTGGAAGAATTTCATCTTGTCCTGAATGATTTGTATGATAGGTAGACTCCCAACCTGCACGAGCTTCATAGCCAGCACGAACTTTGCCATCTTCAAAGCTACCCTCCTGGTACGTACGAAACTCTTGCACGGGTTGATCGGGGATGCCCAGTCCTGCGGCTTTCAGTTGATCAGGGATTTCCGAGTTGATTTCTCTAAAGCGATTAAATAAGCCACCTTCCGTTTGATCAAAACTTGAATCAGCAACCCCAGCAGAAGCAGATGTGACTATTGCATCTGTCTCATAAGTAACGGTTTCGTTGGTTGCAGAGTTGAATGCAGTTGTTGCGCCACTAGCCACATCGTAGAATGAGCGACTGCCATCAGCGTATTCCGTTAATATATTACCGTTGGGGTATTGAAATACAGTTGCACCAATTTCAGGATTAAATGATGAAGTTGGGTCGAGAGTTTGAGAATTAGGTTCCTCTAATTCAAGAGATAAAGAGACGTTTGAGTCAGGCACTTCTGCCTGATTATTTGAATTCATAAATGCTGAGGCAGCCGTAGCCCCTAAACCAGCACCTGCGGCTGAAGCACTTGCGATAGTTGATGCTTTTTTGATTTTGTCAAATAATGCCATTAGATTTTCCTTAAGGTAATTTATTGAACTAAATTGAAGTGCTTGGAAAGCTTGATTATTCAATGCACAGAAACTTATCCAGCCAATCGCTTAATTGATTCAAAGGCTTGTCTATCTTGATCTAGGGCTTGCTGCCTTGCTTTATAAGTTTCAGTAATGGTTTTAAATTCAGCATAATAGCTTCTAAACTGCTCGTCAATTCTCTCTAAAGATTTTCTGAAAAGGCGATCTTCTGTATTGATAGCTGAAACAATTTCTTGAGAAGCAGTATTTAACAAGTGTCGAGCTATTTTTTGATAGTGGCTACGAGTATTGCGTTTCAAGCTATCTACGATTTGCTCAATTTTGAGTGTTTGCTGTTGTGCCTTACTCACTGAAGCCCCAGACATTCCTGAAAGAGCAGAAATAACATTTGCACCCTGCATTATTGCTTGAGGAGAAGGATTTTGTCCGGCACTAATACTTGCACCAATACTCATCGCAGTCGATGCAGTCATCATTGCTATTCTAGCCATGCCATTAAAGTCATTACCCGAACTCTCACCGTAGGCAATATCAGCTTTAATGTTAGTAAAAGAAGTATTTAATTTGTTTGCTATTTCAACCTTTTGAGGTAATTGGTGAAAATGATTATCCATTTGAAAACTTGGAAGACTGTTTAGTTGGGCATAACTTCTTTTTGATAAGCCTTGCAATCCATCACCATACACTTTGTGGCAAATGAATTGCCAATTTTGATCGCTCCATCGAATAATTTCCGAACGAATAAAATACAAAATTTCTTTATAGAGATCGCCTTTATTACTGGTTTTTAGTTCAATAGAAACTTGTCCTTTCTGTTTATTAACTACAGGATCGAGGTTTTCTACAAAATCTTCAATACTTTGAAGAAGATTATTAGGAATAATCTCAGAGACAAAGTCGTTACTGGCTCTGCTGAACTCTTGTCTTACTTGCTGAAAGAAATAATCGCGCTCCTCAGAAACTTGTTTCATTCCTCCTATAAAATGACCTCTTAATGACTCTATGCTCCTTCCTTGAAGTATTGATTCAGTTCGTTTAATTTCCTTATTTAGTGCTTCTTGTTGTTCTATAAGAATACTGTCAATATTCTGGATTTGCTCTTGAAGTTGTCTATTAGCGCGATCAATTAAAATTTCCCCTCCCTGACTATTCGCAAGGGCAACTAGATTATGGCTTAACTCTGAAAATATCTGCTGGATTGGAGGAGGCAGAGGAGAAGGTGAAATATTTGGGTAAAAGAAATGTAGGGGTAAAACAATAGTTTCTAGGATTTCATATAATCTAGGAAATTTATTCTGTATCGAAAATTTTATAGAAGATAGACGAGCGATGACTTTATGATCATCGACAGAGCTAAGTCCTGAATTATCTGCGATGATAATAAATCCAGCTATCCCAGCTTGACTAGCTTGATCAATCAACTGTTTTTCAGAATCGCTAAGTTCTTTGTTTGGGCTAATCACTAGGCAGACTAGATCGCCATCTATTAGCTGTGTTGCTGAAGATCTTTGAGTAGAGTTTTGAGCTTGCCCTTCAAAGATAAGTTCTGGAGCTTTTTCGCTAGGATTGGGATAACCTAATGTGACTCTATCTCCTGACTTCAGAGTTTGACAGCTTTTTATTTTTTGACCATTAATATAAGTGCCATTTGTGCTATTGAGATCACATATTTGCCAGGTCAAACTCGTAGAATTTAAGCTTGATACATTACAAATTTCGGCATGACGACCTGAAATTTTTCTGTACATAGGCAAAGGAACTTCAATCAGTTTAGAACTAGTTTGACCTTGAAGATCTCGCCCAATAATAATACTTTGATCAAGAGAAAGTTTATAAATTGCCTCTGATTGGCTAACTCCAGGGTTTGCTCTCAGGATTAGTGTAGGAAATTGACTTTGGCTTGATGATGATGTAAAGGCTGGCAACTCAGACTTTTGAAGACCGTAGAAGTTTCTTAACGTTTGATTAGAATGAAGCCAATTACTCATTCCGTCACTCAGCAAAGGAAATTGACTAAAAATCTGCAAGTTTAGTCTACGACTATTTATTATTTTATTGATTTTATCTAGGCTTTGAATGACATTAGATAAGCCTTCAAAGCGGGATTGTCTTGAACAGGAAAATTGATGTATTGCTTGAAAATACTGGTTTAGTTTTTCCATTAAAACTATGAATTAAAATATTAATAAAAGTTTTCAGCAATCTAAATTATTTGTTTATTTTTACTCTCCCTTAATTTCTGAAGCAGGCTTTGAACAAAGGGTTCTTGCTTCATCTTGTGTACGCAGTGTATCTTGCCATTTCATCACATCAACAATGCAATTATCTAAGTTGCCAGCAAAATATGCCTCATAGTATTTATTGGATTGTTGAGGGTCAGGAGAGATGGATTTACTAGAAGAATTTTGAAAAGCATTATTAATACCTTTTTGAGACAAGAAATTAATAAAATTTTGAGCCTGATCTATTGTCCCAAACTGGGCTGCTAGAACAACTTTTTGACCCTCATGATTTGTGATCCAAGCATCATTGCAGAAATTACTTTTAATATTCTCTAGTTGAGCTGGATCATTAATATATACTTGATAGAGTAAACCTCCATCCCCACAGGTCGGTTTTGCAACACTACCTGTAGTTTCGATTACATCAGGTACAGAAGGGGAGTTGGAGATCGCCCTTACCACAGCTACAGCCCCTGCTAACAGTACGCCAATTAGTAACAATGGAGTTTTACGCTTTTTAGGTGAGGAGGGGGCAAACTGATCAGGAGAAGTAGAGTTTGAATTTTGAGATACCACTAATTGTACGTAAACATTTCCTGCTGAAGCATTATTAATATCTTGATTCCCTTGCTCCTTTAATCTTAAACGAGTACCACTTTTTGATCTTGCAGGGATATTAACAGTTAAAGTTTTTGTCTCTAGATTAGGGGAGCCATTAAATCCGTTAAGATATACAGTGCGAGAGAAAGTTACTTGTTTAGACCCACCTTGTTCAGCCTCTTGTGGTGTAATATTTAGCTCAACTTCGATATCCTCAACTTGTGAAGTCTTTCTCGAAGGGTTCAAATCTCTCAAAACTGCTTGGGCATTTTCTGGGCGCTGCCGCACAGATGGAGACTGCATCCGATCTAGTAAGTCTGCCAAGCGAGAATCTACACCAGGCACATACTGTCGCCACTTTAATGCGTCACTGTACGCATCGTAAGTAATTTGCGAGGGTTCTTTACCAGTTAGTAGAAATATGAATGTTCTGCCTATCGAATATAAATCTGACTGTTTAACTGCCTGACCATTCATTTGTTCGGGAGCTGTATAACCAGCCGAGACTACGCTTGTTCCCCCTGCCATGTGAGAAGCTACCTCAGTACCTCCACCTGAAGCTGCTGCTGTAGCAAATTCTGTTCCAGTTCCTTCCCGTACTGCTCCAAAATCGATTAGTGCTAACTTACCGTCTGGTTTTAAAATAATATTCTGAGGTTTGATGTCTCGATGGAGAATCCCGCGATCATGAACTTGTTGCAAAATCTGTAGCAGCTCAGTCAGCCATCTCATAGCAGAGTCAGAATCAATTGGACGACCTCGTTGGCTGAGATACTCCTTTAAGTTTTGACCCTCAACTAACTCCATCACCAGACAGTGAACTAGCTCCTGGCTATTTGCGGGATGAAAGACAAAGTAGCTATTGGGTTCAACCTTAGGAATACTGGGATGGTTGAGTTGACTGAGAACCTCTGCCTCACGTTTAAATAGCTCTACGGCTTTAGGCGAATTATTGATAAGCACCTTAAGGACTTTGCGTTTGCCTTGGGCGCTAACTTCATAAGTTTTACCAAAACCTCCACCGCCAAGAACACGAATGGCACGATATTTTAGTTCTAGGAGTAGTTCTGAGCCACAAGATTGGCAAAACTGAACAGAATCAGAGTTTTTGGGGGTTGGGCAACGGGGATTGATGCAGAGGGTCATGTCAAAACTGCTTGTAAGTAATAGCTTGAATTATTGAATAGATTTTTAGGCTAGCTTTAAGAATACAGAAAATTACACTATAAATAAAGGATTTGCAGATTATTTTGTGTCATAGAACACATTTTATGGGCTATGAGTTTTGCGTTCTATCTGGAGAATACCCCTGACGCTCAACTTCCATTCACCTTCACCAACCAAACAGCAGCCCAACGGCCTCGAATTTAGCGGTGGCTAGTAAAACCCGTGTGTGCCGACCATCCGCTGCAATGAGGTGTTAGACACGATGAGTAAGGCAACTTGGACTGGAAATATTGAACCGCCAATTTCAAGATGTTGAGTGAACTGTTGTCAATACAAAGCAACACAGAACTACATCAGGATTAGCGTTTATACACATCTACTGTATTTTCGTATGAAAAATACTTGTCTGAGCCTATGGAATAAAAGTATTGAGTTTCATCTCCTGTAAAAGCTCCAATCCGATAGCCAATAATTTTTTGAGACCAGTTTTCAGTTTGATTTCCGCTTGGAAGATAGAATGTATAAATGAAAGACCAACTAGGATAAACTCTATTAGACCAATTATCAAAGTCATCTTTTCTTGGAAAAGTATTATTGGCAATTTCATAATTCCTGACGAATGAAATGGCATCAATAAGCCTTCTCTCAACTCTATAGGATACTGGATATTGAAAGCCTAAGTGAATGATAAAGAATAAAGTAAATATTGAAAATACTAAAGTAAATATTGCTGCACATATTGCCAGAATAACTTGAGAAAATTTAAACTTGAACTTAAATAAAACAGCTACAACTATTGCCAAAATAAAAACCAAAATATAACTCATTTTTTGGTTCACTAAAGATAGAGTTACCTCTGTTTTCTCTCTTCATCATTGTAGTCTAACTGTAATTAGACGGATATTTGCAGCCGAAGCCACCGTATTTGGCATATTATGCCGAAGCTTTGCAGCCTAAAACCCTGAATCGAGTAGTTAGACAGCGGTTATTCGGTATAACAGTCAAGGTTTGGGTAGTTAGACAGGATTTTGCAACCTAAATTCAGGAAAATTAACATAATACTCCCAAAGTATCAACTCTTCTTTACCTATGCACCGCCCCATTCGCCCTCATGGATAACCCCTTAAAAAGCTACTAGAATAAATGCGTAAGGCCATTCGTCTTAAGCATTTATTCTATCGTACAGAAGAAAGTAATCGTAGTACGGGTTGACAATATGAAACCCGCTACCAGTCTAGTTTTAGGGCATAGGTTCGTGCTTAAAACCAACCTATACGACGGCACACATGATATTTCTGAGAGTTCTGAAAAACCTACATAAGTCAAGATAATTTTAGAGCGAGGCTAATCAGCTTGGCCTTCTCTACTGTCTTTGCGGCAGCAGCATAGAGATCAGCCAACTATGGAGCATTCCATCTTTTTCTTTCTGTTGCCACATTAAGGCATCAGCTCCTTAAAATCGGCCTGCCATTTTGCACTGCCACTAAGTTGAGCGTCAGTGGTCCTGAGCTAAAAACCTTAGCAGCAGTAACCGCCTGAA
>JANNDV010000159.1:0-19454 GCA_031387975.1 Acaryochloridaceae cyanobacterium OTE_75_metabat_521
TATTCCCAGACGTATAGTCTCCCCAATTTCAGTAGAAGAACGCAGCAGTATTAAAGGCTAGAGTGTTTTAGCAATGGGCATTCGTCACTATCGACCGCTTACTCCAGGTTCCCGGCAGAGAACCGTTTCTGACTTTGCCGAGATCACCACAGATACACCCGAAAAGTCTCTGGTGTACTCCAGTCACCGTCATAAAGGGCGTAACAACCGAGGCGTCATTACCAGCCGTCGTCGGGGTGGAGGTCACAAACGCCTCTATCGTCTTATTGACTTTTACCGTGAGAAGCACGGCATTCCAGGCAAGGTCGTCTCCGTCGAGTATGACCCCAACCGCAATGCTCGAATTTCTCTGGTGCATTATCAAGACGGTGAAAAACGCTATATCCTGCACCCCCGTAACTTGCAGGTTGGCACCGTCATCATGTCAGGGCCTGACTCTGCCATTGAAGTCGGCAACGCGCTGCCTCTAGAGAAGATCCCGTTAGGAACTGAAGTTCATAATGTTGAGCTAACGCCAGGCAAAGGCGGTCAAATCGTACGGGCAGCGGGCGCAATGGCGCAAGTTGTGGCTAAAGAAGGCAAAATGGTCACGCTCAAGCTTCCTTCGGGGGAAGTGCGGCTGTTCCGTAAAGAATGCTATGCCACCCTCGGACAGGTGGGTAACGTTGAATCCAACAACATCAGCATTGGTAAGGCCGGACGAAATCGCTGGAAGGCGAAGCGTCCTAAAGTTCGCGGTTCCGTCATGAACCCAGTGGATCACCCCCATGGTGGTGGTGAAGGTCGCGCACCCATTGGTCGCAGTGGCCCTGTCACACCTTGGGGTAAGCCAACCTTGGGCTACAAGACTCGCAAGAAGAAAAAGCAGAGCAGCGCCCTGATTGTGCGTCGCCGTCGCAGCTCTTCCAAGCGCGGTCGTGGTGGTCGTGCATCCTAACGGATTTTTGGGCTGGTTTTTATGCCAGCCAGCTTTCTCCCTAAATTTTCCCATTCTCATCGTGTTGTTTCAGTTAACGAACTATGGGTCGCTCTCTTAAAAAAGGTCCCTTTGTGGCCGACCACCTCCTGCGTAAGGTTGAAGCCCTTAATGCAAAAGGCGACAAGCAGGTTATCAAAACCTGGTCTCGCGCTTCCACTATTATTCCTGACATGATTGGTCATACCATCGCCGTCCACAACGGTCGTCAGCATGTTCCGGTCTACGTGTCCGAACAGATGGTGGGTCATAAACTTGGTGAATTTGCCCCGACGCGGACTTTTAGAAGTCATGCGAAGGGCGATAAAAAGGCTCGGATGTAGGGCATAAAAAGCAATGTCGAAAAATTTACGAGAATTAGAAGGCGCTTTCGCCACTGCAAAGTTTGTCCGCATGTCTCCCCGCAAGGTGCGTCGTGTGCTCGACCAAATTCGAGGTCGAAGCTACCGCGATGCGCTGATCTTGCTAGAGTTTATGCCCTATCGCTCCTGCGATCCCATCCTGAAGGTGTTGCGTTCTGCGGTTGCAAATGCTGAGCACAATAAGGGATTTGAGAAGACGGAGCTGGTTGTGAGCTTGGCTTATGCCGACGCGGGGCCTAGCCTGCGACGATTCCGGCCTCGGGCGCAAGGACGAGCGTTCCAGATTCGGAAGCCAACTTGTCACATTACGATTGGCGTTGGCCCCAGTATGGCTGATGCATCATAGATTGACGGACGTTTGGCAAATGGCTTTTTATCTGTAGAGGACGCACTTGTGGGACAGAAAATTCATCCAACCGGGTTTCGTCTGGGTATTACCCAAGAGCATCGCTCTCGCTGGTACGCAGACTCAGACCGATATCCTGAGCTTCTAAAAGAAGATTTTAAGATCCGTCGTTACGTGGTCAAAAATCTCAGCAATGCTGGCATTGCAGGGATTCGGATTGAGCGTAAGGCTGATCAGATTGACCTGGAGCTACGAACCGCGCGTCCCGGCGTGGTCGTCGGTCGCGGTGGCAGCGGTATTGAAACCCTTCGCCTAGGGATTCAGAAAGACTTGGGTGGCGATCGCCCCATCCGCATCAACGTGGTTGAAGTCGCAAAAGTAGATGCTGAAGCGGCCTTGATTGGTGAGTATATCGCGCAGCAGCTCGAACGACGGGTTTCCTTCCGTCGAGTAGTGCGTCAAACCATTCAGCGTGCTCAAAGAGCTGGCATTGAAGGCATCAAAATTCAGGTTTCGGGTCGCTTAAATGGCGCAGAAATTGCACGAAGCGAGTGGACGAGAGAAGGTCGAGTGCCCCTGCATACGCTGCGGGCAGACATTGACTATTCTTATAAGACTGCCAGCACGGTTTATGGCATCCTAGGAGTTAAGGTTTGGGTCTTTAAGGGTGAAATCATTCCTGGAGCCGTCGAGCAAACGCCAGCAGCCCGTGAAGCTCAGCCCCGTCGTCGTCAGCAAAAGCGCCGTCAGCAGTTTGATGATCGTTCCGAATAACGGCGGCTTTCCTTACTGCACCTGCGGTCTGGCTCCTTCGACTCAGTACCCATTCATACCCATAGTTTCGGATCATGTTAAGCCCAAGAAGAACAAAATTTAGGAAGCAGCAGCGCGGCCGCATGAAAGGCAAGGCCACGCGCGGCAATACGCTGAACTTTGGAGAGTTTGGCCTACAGGCGCAGGAGCCGTCCTGGATTACCTCCCGTCAAATTGAGGCCGGTCGTCGAGCCATGACTCGCTATATCAAACGGGGTGGCAAAATCTGGATTCGCATCTTCCCCGACAAACCCGTCACCATGCGCCCCGCAGAAACCCGGATGGGTTCTGGTAAAGGTGCGCCTGAGTATTGGGTTGCAGTGGTGAAGCCAGGACGCATCATGTATGAAATTACGGGCGTCACCGAAGAGATTGCACGGGAAGCCATGCGTCTGGCAGCGTTCAAGATGCCAATCAAAACCAAGTTTATTATGCGTACCCTAGAGGAATCGACCGAAAATGTCACTCTCCAAGATGAGTGAGCTGCGTCCTTTAAGTGCTGAAGCGGTGGAAACCGAGATTCAGACCCTTAAGCGCCAGCTCTTTGATTTACGCTTTCAGGCCGCAACGCGTCAAACCGTTGCATCTCATCAGTACAAGCACGCGCGTCACAAGCTCGCGCAGCTCAAAACCCTTCAGCGCGAGCGTGAGCTACTGGCTGAAGCCGCCATTTAGAAGCCATAGCTCCAAAGCTACATCTTCAAAACAATAACTTCAAATTCAGCATTAGGAGCATTCGCCAATGGCGGTCAAAGAACGAGTGGGCTTAGTCGTCAGCGACAAGATGGATAAAACCGTCGTTGTTGCGGTCGAAAGTAGAGTCCCCCATCCCAAATACGGCAAGATTGTCGTTAAAACGCAGCGGTATAAAGTCCACGACGAAGAAAACGCGTCCCATACGGGTGATCGCGTCCGAATTCTTGAGACACGGCCCCTCAGCCGAACCAAGCGTTGGATCATTGCCGAAATTCTTTCAACGGCCGTTAAGGCATAGGGGCTACGGACATGATTCAACAAGAAACCTATCTCAATGTCGCTGATAATAGCGGCGCTAAAAAGCTGCTCTGCATTCGCGTCCTCGGCGGCGGGAATCGTAAGTATGGCGGTGTGGGCGATGTGATTATTGCTGCCGTCAAAGATGCGACCCCCAACATGCCCGTCAAAAAGTCTGACGTGGTGAGAGCCGTTATTGTCAGAACGCGCAAGGCCATTCGCCGCGACAGCGGGATGACGATTCGGTTTGACGACAACGCTGCCGTACTCATCAACGCTGATGGCAATCCCAGAGGCACCCGCGTATTTGGTCCTGTGGCACGGGAACTGCGCGATAAAAGCTTCACAAAAATCGTCTCCTTGGCACCGGAGGTACTGTAATGGCAAAACCACAAGCAACTGCAATCCGCTATAAAATGCACGTCAAAACAGGAGACACCGTTCAGGTGATTTCTGGTAAAGACAAAGCTAAAGTCGGTGAAGTCATTCGAGTTCTCCCTAAAAAAAGCCAGGTTGTCGTGAAAGGGGTCAACATTAAGACCAAGCACGTTAAGCCACAGCAAGAGGGTGAATCAGGTCAGGTGCAAACCTACGAATTCCCGATTCATAGCTCTAATGTAATGCTGTATTCCACCAAGCAAAATGTAGCAAGCCGCGTGTGCTACACCTTCACCGATGACGGTCGTAAGGTAAGAATGCTCAAAAAAACGGGCGAAATTTTAGATTAAGGCTTGAAAAGCTGAGGATCGTAAATCATTCATTTCATCCCTGACAAAGACCAGGGCACTTAAGGAATCCACCATGTCTATTCGGTTTAAACAGCAGTATCTCGACACCGTAGTGCCTAAGCTGCGGGAACAGTTTGAGTATAAAAATATTCATGAAGTTCCCAAAATCTTGAAGGTTACGATTAACCGAGGCTTAGGGGAATCGGCTCAAAATGCGAAAGCACTCGAAGCCTCCCTCAACGAAGTGGCGATTATTGCGGGTCAACGTCCAGTGGTGACGCGGGCGAAAAAGGCGATCGCCGGATTCAAGATCCGAAAGGGAATGCCCGTTGGTCTAATGGTTACACTGCGCCGCGATCGCATGTATGCCTTTTTAGATCGGCTCATCAACCTTTCGCTACCGCGTATTAGAGACTTTCGCGGCGTTAGCCCCAAAAGCTTTGATGGTCGAGGGAACTATACCCTGGGTCTGCGAGAGCAGCTTATTTTCCCCGAAGTGAGCTATGACAGCGTGGATCAAGTGCGAGGGATGGATGTCTCCATCATCACCACAGCTAAAACGGACGAGGAAGGGCGCGCCTTACTAAAGGCGTTAGGAATGCCATTCCGTGAGAATTAGAGAACGGGGCGTATGCGCGTATGGGGCGGTTCAATAAGGAGTAACTATGGCGGCAAATGACACAATAGGCGATATGTTGACCCGGATTCGAAACGCGAATCTTGCTCGGCATCAAACAACAGAAGTCCCCTTCACCAAAGTGACGCGCAACGTTGCGACGGTTCTCAAATCCGAAGGGTACATTACAGATTTTGAAGAAGATGGTGAAGGGGTTAAGCGACGTCTTGTCATTACCCTCAAGTATCGTGGCAGAAACCGGCAGCCCATCATCAACACGCTTAAGCGGGTGAGTAAGCCAGGTCTGCGCGTGTATTCTAACCGCCAAGATCTGCCTCGGGTATTGGGTGGAATCGGCGTTGCCATCATCTCAACCTCAAGCGGCATTATGACCGACCGCGAAGCGCGCCGCACTGGCGTGGGCGGCGAAGTCCTTTGCTACGTTTGGTAGGCCGTCGTCCCCCACACAGAATTGACATGGAGTATTGAGATGTCTCGTATTGGTAAACGCCCCATTCCTATCCCCGATAAGGTGACTGTCACCATCAGCGGCCAAAGCGTCAGCGTGAAAGGTCCTAAGGGCGAACTTTCACGGGTCTTAGTGCCTGAAGTCACCGCAGAACAAGAGAGCGACATTCTGCACGTAAAGCGGATCAATGAGTCTCGCGTTGCGCGTCAGCGTCATGGCCTGTCTCGAAGCCTCGTTGCAAACATGGTCGAGGGAGTCTCTCAAGGCTTCCAAAAACGCCTCGAAATTCAGGGCGTGGGCTATCGTGCCCAAATTCAGGGCAAAAACCTGATTCTCAACGTAGGCTATAGTCATCCGGTTACGATTGAACCGCCAGAAGGCATTCAGATTGCGGTTGAAAACAACACCAACGTCGTCGTCAGTGGGATCGACAAAGAAATTGTCGGCAACATCGCCGCCAGTATTCGCGCCGTGCGTCCGCCAGAGCCTTACAAGGGCAAAGGAATTCGATATTCCGGCGAGTTTGTACGCCGTAAAGTGGGTAAGGCAGGTAAGAAATAAATGAAAAGCACTCGTAAAGAAGCGCTAAAAGCGCGTCACAACCGCGTTCGTCGCAAAATTAGCGGTACCGCTGAGCGTCCTCGGCTAGCAGTTTTCCGTTCCAATCAGCATATCTATGCTCAGCTCATCGATGATATCGGTCAGCAGACTTTGGCCGCAGCCTCTACGGTTGAGTCAGAGGTCAAGGGCAAGGTTGAGTCTGGAGCGACCTGTACGGCTTCAGAAGAAGTGGGCAAGCTCATTGCCCAACGTGCTCTGAAGCAGGGTATCGAGACTGTCGTATTTGACCGAGGCGGCAATCTGTATCATGGGCGCGTCAAAGCGCTGGCAGATGCGGCTCGGGCTGCTGGGCTAGAGTTTTAGAACTGGAATAACACACTATGGCAACGAGTCGCAAAAGTAATAAGGCCCGCGAAAAAGAAAGCACCTGGCAAGAGCGCGTCGTTCAAATTCGTCGCGTCTCTAAGGTTGTGAAGGGCGGTAAAAAGCTCAGCTTTCGGGCGATCGTCATCGTCGGGAACGAGCGCGGTCAAGTCGGTGTTGGTGTGGGTAAAGCCAGCGATGTCATTGGTGCAGTCAAGAAAGGCGTTGCAGATGGCAAAAAGCAGCTAGTAGATGTGCCCTTAACCAAGGCAAATTCCATTCCTCACCCGATTGAAGGAAGAGGTGGCGCGGCTAAGGTCATGCTTCGGCCTGCTGCCCCTGGTACTGGGGTAATTGCTGGGGGAGCTGTTCGGATTGTTTTGGAAATGGCAGGCGTTAAAAACGTTCTCGCAAAGCAGTTGGGTTCTGACAACCCCCTCAACAATGCGAGAGCTGCTGTCAATGCCCTTAACCTGCTGCGAACCTTTGCTGAGGTTGCGGAAGAAAGAGGTTTAACCCTTGAGCAGATCTACAGTTAGCCCTTGACTTAGCGATACCTAAGAGTGCCAGTTGCGATTTGTGATTTTCACATTGTCGCTGGCACTTTATCCATGTTTAACTCCAATGTCTTTGCTGGGATGCAACTATCATGAGATTAGAAGACGTACAACCAAAAGAGGGTTCGCAGCATCGCCCTCGCCGTGTCGGTCGCGGTATTGCAGCGGGTCAAGGTGCAAGCTGTGGCTTTGGGATGCGGGGTCAAAAGTCTCGCTCCGGTCGCCCCACGCGACCTGGCTTTGAAGGGGGGCAAAATCCGCTTTATCGTCGAGTGCCAAAGCTAAAGCACTTTACGCTTGTCAATCACAAGCACTACACAGTGCTAAACGTGTCTCGCCTAGAGACTTTGGCTGCGAATAGCGAGGTTACGCTTGAGTCACTTCTAGAGGCGGGAATTTTAACCGCTCAGAAGGGGGGCTTGAAGATCCTTGGGGATGGCGAGTTGACTGTTGCGCTAAACGTCAAGGCTGCGGCTGCGACCAAAAGTGCGATCGCCAAAATTGAAGCCGCAGGCGGCAGCATCGAAATCATCGGCTAACCTGCCCAGCTCACCAGCGTCCTCTGCTAGTATCCAACTTCAGCTTTAATGTCGCTGCCATTTAATAAAAGAGGTTAACCATCTATGGTCGTCAGTCGAGGGAAGACACCATCCGCCCAAGAAACATTTACTCAGATGGCGCAGGCTGCTGGTCTGCGTGGTCGAGTATTGGTCACGCTTGGTCTACTTGTTCTGGTTCGTTTGGGAATCTATCTTCCCATCCCAGGCATCAATCGACCCGCTTTTGCCGAGATTGTCAAAAGTAACCAGTTCTTGGGTTTCCTCGACTACTTCTCTGGCAACGGCTTTTCGGCATTAGGCATTTTTGCCCTAGGGATTCTTCCCTTTATTAACGCCTCCATCATCATGCAGCTTTTAACGGCTGCCTTACCTTCCCTTGAGCGCCTGCAAAAAGACGAAGGGGAAGCGGGTCGTCGAAAAATCTCTCAACTCACGCGCTACGTTGCGCTGGGGTGGGCCATTCTTCAAAGTATTGGGTTCTCTCTCTTTGTTAACTCCGCACCAGGGGTCGTGGCGAGTCCTGGTCCTATATTCATCGGACAGATGACGCTAGCACTGACTGCTGGCTCTATGTTTGTGATGTGGGTCAGTGAGCTAATTACGGAACGGGGCATTGGCAACGGGGCTTCACTGCTGATCTTTTTGAGCATTGTCTCAGGTCTACCTCAATCTTTGAGTCAGACGGTTGATCTGACCCAGAGCGGCGTCAGCGTGGGTAACGTTGTGCTGCTGATTACGGTTTACCTGTTTACGATTGTGGGTGTTGTGTTTGTCCAAGAGGGCAGCAGAAGAATCCCAATCGTTTATGCTCGTCGTCAAGTGGGGCGTCGCATGTATCGGGAGCAAACCAGCTACCTGCCATTGCGTCTCAACCAGGGTGGTGTGATGCCCATTATTTTTGCTTCGTCCGTGCTAATTTTGCCCGGGGCGGTTGCCACTAATTTTGCCAGCAATGAAACCATCGGAAAAATCGCAAGCTATCTTTCTCCGGCTGGTCCAACCCCCTGGATCCACGTCACGTTTTACCTGACGCTGATCGTGTTTTTTAGCTACTTTTATTCATCTCTTGTGATGAATCCAGTCGATGTCTCGCAAAACCTTAAAAAAGGTGGCGCAAGTATTCCAGGGATTCGTCCTGGTAAGGCGACAACGGAGTATCTAGAAAAGGTTCTCAATCGATTAACGCTGCTTGGAGCTGTTTTTTTAGGGTTTATTGCCGTTGTGCCGACCGCTGTGGAAAGTGCAACTCGGGTCACGACTTTTAGAGGACTGGGGGCAACCTCTCTACTCATTCTGGTCGGGGTTGCGATTGATACTGCTAAGCAGATTCAAACCTACGTCATCTCCCAGCGTTATGAAGGAATGGTGAAAGACTAGTGGCACGCTTAATTCTCTTTGGCCCTCCTGGGGCTGGCAAAGGCACCCAGGCTGTGGAGCTTTCGACTCGATTTTCCGTTCCTCATATCTCGACGGGAGATTTGTTTCGGGCAGCGGTGTCTGAGCAGACGGCCTTAGGGGTGAAAGCTCAGGGGTATCTAGATCGTGGAGACCTGGTTCCAGATGAGCTAGTCATCGACATGATTCGGGAGCGGCTGGTTCAGCCTGATGCCCAAGCAGGGTGGCTCTTAGATGGGTTTCCTCGAACTGTCCCTCAGGCTCATGCCCTAGATGAATTGCTGTCTAGCATCAATCAGGGGTTGGATCGTGTGGTGAATCTGGAGGTGCCCGATGCGTTTCTGCTCGAACGGCTTCTGGGTCGAGGTCGCAAAGACGATAATGAAGATGTCATTCGTCGTCGCTTGCAGGTCTATCATGACCAGACTGCCCCGCTGATTCGCTTTTATGGCGATCGCAGCCAGCTTACCGACATTGACGGAAGCGCCCCAGTTGAAGACGTGACGGTCGCTATCCAGAGCGCCTTGACCGCCTTTTTCCCTGAAGCTTAACTCGCCGCATACTGTTTCGCATTCCCTCAAAGGAGGATATTGCCATTGTCTAAGCAAGATGTCATTGAGATGGAAGGAACCGTCACCGAATCACTGCCGAATGCCATGTTCCGCGTTGATTTGGATAACGGCTTCAATGTCTTGGCTCATATCTCTGGCAAAATTCGGCGGAACTACATCAAGATTTTGCCCGGCGATCGCGTCAAGGTTGAGCTAACCCCCTACGACCTGACCAAAGGCCGAATCACCTATCGCCTCCGCAAAAAGTAGTCAGCCTAAATCCAAGATATAGTCTTTTGAAATTTCCTTTAAGCTTTAAATAGTGCTAAGATAAAGAGTTTGGAGTCGTAAGTAGTCATGAAAGTTCGTGCATCCGTCCGTAAAATTTGCGACAAGTGCCGCGTTATTCGTCGGCGGGGTCGTGTAATGGTTATCTGTACTAATCCGAAGCACAAACAGCGCCAAGGGTAAGCAGCAGATTTTTTCCATTGAGTTTGCCCCTTTAGGGCTGGTGAATTAGTAACGTATCCGCAAAGGAGATAAGTATAGCGTGGCACGTATTGCCGGAGTTGACCTTCCACGGGACAAGCGCGTTGAGATTGGTCTGACCTACATTTTTGGAATTGGCTTGTCGCGATCCCACGCCATCCTGGCGAAAACAGGTGTTAATCCTGATATCCGCATTAAAGATTTATCTGATGCAGATATTTCTTCTTTAAGAGGTGCTGTTGAAGAATATCAAATCGAAGGAGATCTCCGACGATTTGAATCCATGAACATCAAACGATTGATGGACATTGGTACCTATAGAGGCCGCCGTCATCGTCTGGGTCTGCCCGTTCGTGGTCAGCGTACCCGCACCAATGCCAGAACTCGTCGTGGCGGTCGTCGTACCGTAGCCGGGAAGAAAAAGGCAGTGAAGAAATAATTAGCCCCTTTCCATTCTCTCCCCCAGTTCTAGCCCAGTTTTAACGTAGTCTGCCTCGATAACAGTTAAAGAACCGATATGGCGCAACAATCGAAACGATCCTCAAGCCGCAAACAAAAGCGGAACGTCCCCAGTGGCGTGGCTCACATCCAGTCCACATTCAATAACACCATCGTTACCATCTCTGATGTGAATGGTGAGGTCATTTCTTGGGCCTCTGCTGGCTCTAGCGGCTTCAAGGGTGCTAAAAAAGGCACTCCCTTTGCCGCTCAAACCGCATCTGAAGGTGCTGCTCGACGTGCTATTGACCAGGGCATGCGACAAATTGAAGTAATGGTCAGTGGCCCTGGCGCAGGTCGGGAAACCGCCATTCGTGCCCTTCAGGGAGCAGGACTTGAAATCACCTTGATTCGAGATGTAACGCCGATTCCTCACAACGGCTGCCGTCCACCGAAGCGTAGACGCGTTTAACGCCACATAGGCCAGTGGTTTGCTCTAGCACAAGCGTTTACAGCGAGAAACTAAGTGTTTAGGCGAATCCCACTGACCTTCATAGGCGCATTGAGGCAAGCAACAAGAGAGGGTTTCACGTGGCGCAATTTCAGGTTGAATGTATTGAATCGAGAGTGGACGCAGACTACAGCCAGTACGGCAAGTTTGTCCTAGAACCGCTAGATCGCGGTCAAGGAACCACGGTAGGAAACGCTTTACGGCGGATTTTGCTGTCTAACTTATCGGGCACAGCCGTGACCTCCGTTCGCATCGCGGGCGTGAACCACGAGTTTGCAGCAATTCCTGGTGTCCGTGAGGATGTCTTAGACGTGCTGCTGAGTATGAAGCAGATAGTGCTCAACAGCCATAGCCCAGAGCCTCAAATTGGAAGGCTTTTTGTAAAAGGCCCTGCAACTGTCACAGCCAAAGATTTTGAACTTTCCCCAGACGTTGAGATTATCAGCCCCGATCAGTACGTGGCGACTCTTGGCCCTGATGCCATCCTTGAGATGGAGTTCAAAATTGAGCAAGGCAAAGGCTACCGTCCGGTCGAAAAAAACCGAGACGAGAACCTTGCCCTTGACTTTTTGCAAATTGATGCAATCTTCATGCCGGTACGGAAGGTTAACTACACCGTAGAGGACGCCCGCGTGGGTGGCTCTATGGAAAAAGATCGCCTTATTATTGAGATGTGGACAAACGGTAGTTTGACGCCTCAAGAATCCCTGAGTCAGGCCGCATCCATTCTGGTGGACTTATTTAATCCACTCAAAGATGTCACCTATCGGCCCGTTGAAGATCCTGAGATTGCAGCGGAAGATGAGACCAATCAAATCGCGATTGAAGGGTTGAACCTGTCGGTACGAGCCTATAACTGTCTCAAGCGCGCTCAAATCAACAGCGTTGCCGATCTTCTGGAATATTCTCAAGAAGATTTGCTAGAGATTAAAAACTTTGGCGCAAAGTCTGCCGAAGAGGTGATCGAAGCGCTCCAAATTCATTTGGGCATTACGCTTCCCCTAGAAAAGGCTTCAAAAAACCCATAATTCAGAACCAATAGTAAGGGAAACAGGTCGATATGCGTCATCGTTGTCGCGTGCATCAATTAGGTAAACCCGCTGACCAGCGGAAGGCACTACTTCGTGCCTTAACGACGGAGCTGATTCGTCATGGTCGGATTACGACCACTAAGGCAAGAGCGCGTGCCGTCCGCTCCGAAGCAGATCACATGATCACTCTGGCGAAGGAAGGTTCTCTTTCCGCACGTCGTCGGGCGCTCGGCTACATTTACGACAAACAGCTTGTTCACGCGCTGTTTGAGAGTGCGCCCGAGCGCTACGGCAATCGGAATGGTGGCTATACCCGCATTATCCGCACCGTGCCTCGTCGGGGAGATGCTGCCGAGATGTCGGTCATTGAGCTGGTTTAAATACAGCTAACTGCTGAGATTAAGTAAACGCTTCGAGTTTTATGGTGTCTACGATTCTTCCTACTGTGCAAAGAGTTGCCCTGGTCATTCAGTACCTGGGCACTCATTTTCATGGTTGGCAGCGGCAGCCCCATCACCGCAGCGTTCAGGCTGATATTGAGCAGGCGATCGCATCTGTGGTGGGCTATCCTGTCACGCTTCATGGTGCAGGACGAACCGACACAGGGGTCCATGCTGCGGCCCAGGTGGCGCATTTTGAGGTGGCATCGCCCATTCCGCCCGCTCGATGGGCCAGCGTTTTGAATGCTCGGCTGTCGGATGATGTCTTAATTCGTGCTTCTGCGGCGGTTTCCTCAAGCTGGCATGCTCGATTTTCGGCACTGTGGCGGCGCTATCGCTATACGCTGTACGGCGATGCGCGTCCGAACCTGTTTTTGCAGCCATTCACTTGGCACTATTATCATCATCCTTTAGATGTTGAGCGGATGCAGTCGGCTTTAAAACCGCTGGTGGGACGTCATCATTTATCGGCGTTTCATCGGGCTGGCTCTAGTCGAAAGCATTCTTGGGTCGATGTGCAGGCCGCAAGCTGTGAATCTGTCACGAGTGCTGGAGCAGGTTCACTGCTTCAGATTGAGGTGCAGGCCAGTGGCTTTTTGTACGGCATGATGCGGCTGCTGGTGGGTCAGCTTGTGCAGGTAGGAGCCGGACTGCGATCGCCAGAAGCCTTTACCAAAATTTGGCAAACCGAGCAGCGCCACGAAGTGAAGCACTCCGCCCCTGCAAAGGGACTGTGTTTACTGAGGGTAGGGTACCCTGACTTTCCCTTTCCGCCAGAGGTTTGGTTTGATACCTTTCCTAATTTTGTGTTGTCGAACCCGCCGCCAACCAAAAATCTTTATGCAAGTTCAGTGTCTTAACTGACCTGCATACGTCAACGTTTTGAAGCCCGAATTGAGATCAACGATGGAAAAAACTTACCTGCCGATAGATTCAAATGCCGACCAAAAGTGGTATGTCGTAGACGCTGCCGATCAGCGCCTAGGTCGGTTGGCAACTCAGATTGCGATGGTGCTGCGCGGCAAAAACAAGCCCCACTATACGCCGTTTATGGATACGGGCGACTTTGTAATTGTGATCAACGCTGAAAAAGTCGGCGTGACGGGCAAAAAGAGCGAGCAAAAGCTTTATCGCCGCCACTCCGGTCGTCCTGGTGGGATGAAGGAAGAAACCTTTGGGGATCTACAAAAGCGTTTGCCAGAGCGTATTATCGAGAAAGCCGTGAAAGGGATGCTGCCCAAAACGAGTCTGGGTCGTCAACTCTTTACCAAGCTAAAAGTTTATGCTGGCCCCGATCATCCCCACCAGTCTCAACAGCCTGAAGCCTTAAAGATTGAAACGATTCCAGGAGTAACCCGATAATGCAAGCCACTGACTCTTCTAAGCGCGTTTCTTATGCCGGCACAGGCCGTCGTAAAACGTCTGTTGTTCGCGTTCGCTTGGTACCTGGCACGGGCAAGCTGATCATTAACGGCAAGCCTGGAGAACTCTATCTTCAGTTCAATCCGACCTATATTTCTTTGGCGAAGGCTCCTTTAGAAACGTTGGGTCTAGAAGGCGAATATGACATTCTTGCTAACGCGAAAGGCGGTGGCTTAACGGGGCAAGCCGATTCTATTCGGATGGGTGTGGCACGGGCGCTCTGTCAGCTTGACCCAGATAACCGTAAACCACTGAAGATTGAAGGCTTCTTAACCCGTGACCCTCGCGCCAAAGAGCGGAGAAAGTACGGTCTCCGCAAGGCACGGAAGGCTCCTCAATACTCGAAACGTTAAGGCTTTTCTGTTCTTTGTAAGCCCACTTTATAAGTTAACTTTGAAGGAGATAGAACAATGGCAAAGCCTGGAATTCATCCAGAATGGTACCCTGAGGCGCAGGTTCTCTGTGATGGTGAAGTAGTTATGACGGTTGGGTCTACCAGACCGCAACTAAATGTTGATATTTGGTCTGGGAATCACCCGTTTTATACGGGAACCCAAAAGCTGATTGATACAGAAGGTCGCGTTGAGCGATTTAAGCGCAAGTACGGCATGAAGTAAGACTGGTAAAGCTTTGTTTCTTATATTTAGCTAAAGAGGAGTGCATTTAATACAATGCACTCCTCTTTTTGTTTTTATTAGCGATACGCTAGAGCCAGAGAAGTTCTTCAGCTATCTAGGACTAAATTCCATTGAGCCAGCACTCTGACCACCCAGATTCTTCCCCCATGCAGTCTTTGCTGCGAGTGCTTAAAAGCTTGGTGGTCTATCGCTGGCTCTTAATTGGATCTCTAGTCAGTCTGTTGTGTTTAACCGCCGCCAACGCCGTTACCCCGCAGCTATTTCGGTGGGGCATTGATGAAGGTATTACAAAAAAAGATCTTCAGATTGTTCTGTATAGCGCAGGTGTATTGGTGTTAGCCGCCATCAGTCGGGGGTTGTTTAACTTTGGGCAGAGTTTCTGGGCAGAGGCTGCTTCTCAAGGGGTTGCCTACGACCTGCGTAACCGCATCTTTAGCAAAATCCAAAACCTGAGCTTTAGCTACCACGATCAAGCTCAAACATCTCAGCTCTTGACCCGCGTGACCAATGATATTGAGCAAATTCGCACGTTTTTAGGCACCAGCCTTGTGCAGGTCATTAGCTCTGTCGTCACGCTCGTCAGCATTGCCGTTGTGATCTTACTCATGAACTGGCGCTTGGCGCTCATTACCTTGACGGTTGTGCCCATGACCGGATGGCTACTGGCGCAGTTTTTTACCAAAAACAGCCGACTCTTTGGTCAAGTGCAGGAGCAGCTCGGCAACCTCAATGCGGTCTTGCAAGAAAACCTCATTGGGATTCGGGTCGTCAAAGCCTTTGTGCGCGAGGATGCCGAGGCCGAGCGCTATACGGCATTGAACAATGCCCTGGTAGAAACCAGCATGAAGACCATTCGCGCCATCCGCAATACGTTTCCGTTCATTTTTTTGCTCAGTAACTTAGTGACGCTGGCGGTGTTTGGCTACGGTGGAGCAGAGGTGATTGGCGGTCAATTTTCAATTGGGGAACTGGTGGCGTTTAATGCCTATCTGCTGCTCATTCTTCAGCCCCTCTTGCTGATTGGCTTTGCCGCCCCTGCGATCGCCCAAGCCGCCTCTTCTGCCCAGCGCGTCTATGAAGTGGTGGATGCAACCATTGACATTCGCGATCGCCCTAACGCCATTCCCTTTTCTGGCTGTGTCGGCCGCATTACTTTTGAACATGTGTCCTTCCGCTACCCTGGCGCAACCACCGAAGCCCTCAAGGAAGTTTCCTTTGAAACCAAGCCCAAAGAGCTAATTGCTGTACTGGGCATGACGGCCTCTGGCAAAAGCACCATTATGAATTTACTGCCGCGCTTTTATGATGTCACCGCCGGATCGGTACGGATTGATGGCAGAGATGTGCGCGATTTTTCACTTAAAAGTCTGCGATCGCATATCGGCATTGTGTTTCAAGAAACCACGCTGTTCTCTGGCACCCTGCGGGAAAATATTGCTTATGCCAATACCAATGCATCCCTAGAGCAGGTGATGGAAGTGGCAAAAGCAGCACAGATGCATGACTTTATTATGGGTTTGCCTGACGGCTACGAAACCATCGTCGGGGAGCGGGGCGTGGGCTTATCGGGGGGGCAAAAGCAGAGGGTGGCGATCGCCCGTACCCTTCTCACAAACTACAGCATCCTCATTTTGGATGACAGCACCTCCGCCGTCGATGCCCAAACCGCCGTTCAAATTCAGGCGGCCTTAGATGACTTAATGCGTCAAAAAGCCTGTACCACCTTTGTTGTAGCCCAGCGCATCAGCACCGTCCAAAATGCAGACCGCATTTTACTGATGGACAAAGGGCGATTGGTAGGGCAGGGTACCCATACAGAACTTATGAGTACCAGCCCCCTCTACGGCGCAATCTTAGAGTCTCAGGTGAAGCAAGCACCAGCCTTAACGCCGTCTCGTTAACAATGGGTGTCGTAAAACTAAGACTATGGTGTAAGAAAGTAAAAAATTGACCATGAGAAGTATTGGCCCAGGCATCGTATCAGAGCAAAAAGCCCAAAAGCAGATCTCTACCCTGCGCCGCTTTTTGCAGTACTTTCGCCCCTTCCGTGTAGAAATTCCCATTGCGCTGATGCTAGTGTCGATTGGCGCTGCAACGCAGGCCGTGGGGCCATTTCTGCTGGGCTGGTCTATTGACCATGTCATCGCCAAAGGCGACGTGAGAGGGCTACTGTTGCTGCTAAGTTTGTTGGCAATCCTCTATCTTTCAGGGATCTGGGCGATTCGAGGGCAAATCTTACGGGTTGGCTCTATCATGCAGCGGCTGTTGGCACAGATCCGGCAAGATATTTTTGTCAAAATTCAGAGCCTTCCTCTTAGCTTCTTTGACCGGAGTGAAGCTGGGGACTTAATGAGTCGGCTGCTCAATGACGTGAATACCGTAAACCAAGCCTTTGGACAAACCGTCGCCCAAATGTTGGGTAATTTGCTGAGTTTGGTGGGCATTGTAATTGCCATGCTGGCGATTAACCTTCAGTTGGGACTATTGAGCAATCTGGTGGTGCCACTCATGATTTTTACGACAGGTCTTTTTTCGAGCTGGGCTAGGACTCGATTTCGCGTTACGCGCCAAACCATTGGTGAACTCTCAGCCAAGCTAGAAGAAGACATTAGCAGCGTGCGCGAAGCCCAGGCATTCAATCGGGTACAGCTTAATATTGAAGAGTTTGATTTGCTTAATGCCGCGAATCGAGATGCCAATGTCCAGGCGGTTGCTATTACTTCAGCGTTTCTGCCGTCGATTGATTTTCTCAACACCCTCGCAACCGCTGGGGTACTGGCCTATGGAGGCTATTTAGCCGTAACGGGTGCTGCCACGGTGGGAGTGGTTACTTCATTTTTGCTGTACGTGCAGCAGTTTTTTAGACCGATTCAGATCCTGAGTCAGTTTTATACCCAAGCTCAGTCAGCATTTGCTGGACTAGAGCGAATTTTCTTACTCTTAGATGAGCCGTCAGAACTCAAAGATGCCGCCAATGCTGTAGAAATGCCGCCGATTCAAGGGGAAGTATTGTTTGAAGCTGTCACCTTTGGATACACTCCAGATCAGCAGGTACTAAAGGGCGTTAATTTAGTCGCGCACCCAGGTCAGATGATTGCTCTTGTAGGCCCAACAGGGGCGGGCAAAAGCACCATCATTAACCTGATTCTGCGCTTTTATGATGTGTCTGGCGGCGCGGTCAAAATTGATGGGGTTGATGTCCGTGGTGTAACCCAAGCCAGCCTACGCCGCCAGATTGGGATTGTGCTGCAAGACAATATTTTGTTTAGCGGTACGGTCGCTGAGAATATTGCGTTTGGAATGCCCAGGGCTACTCAGGCTGAAATTGAAGCCGCTGCCCAAATGGCGAATGTCCATGAGTTTATTACGTCGCTGCCCCAAGGGTACGCCACGCAGTTGGGAGAACGGGGCGCGCCCCTCAGTCAAGGCCAGCGGCAGCTCATTAGTATTGCGCGTGCGGTTTTGATTAATCCCCGCATTTTGATTTTAGATGAGGCGACCAGCAGTATTGATACCCGGACTGAGGCGCTGGTGCAAACGGCGATCGCCCGTCTCCTCAAAAACCGAACCAGCTTTGTCATTGCCCACCGCCTGAGTACAGTGACCCAAGCCGATCAGGTTTTAGTGATTCAGCAGGGCGCTATTGCTGAACACGGCACTCACGCAGAACTCATAGAACAGGGCGGCGTTTATGCAAACCTTTACGCCCTCCAAATGACGGCAACCCATTCAGTCCCCGTTTAAGAAAGGTAATAAGGCATAAAACCGCTGCTCAGAGACGGCTCAAGCCACAATATTTTAAGTGTTGACGTGTTTGCCTATGATTTGGGCAAGGCCAGGAACTGCCGCTACAATATCGCCTTTAACAGATTTGCGAAGCTTATTATAAGAAGAGCAGATTAGCGCATTTTTGACCCGCTGAATTTTTGCATCCGTAACGCCCAGAAGAGTGTCGGCAGTGCGATCGCAGTTTTGAGTTAGATGCGCTACGGGGTCGCCTGCCTGTATGCCTTCGTCCCACAGCGGGTCTAGGGCTGCGATCGCCTCAGGCAGCAGACGCTGAATTGCACCAGTGATATAGTTTGCATCCACACCTTTGACAACACCATAGGTTGCCTTGAGTGCCAAACCAGAAATACCGCTTTTGGCAGCCACCTGACCATCCATTAACTCGGTACAGTCTGCGGCGATGCTGGCTGTAATCTGCTCATCCCGTAATTTTTCGCTTAAGCTCATCAATCCTTTTCCTCACAGATTTCTATAAAGACTCCCAACGTCGTTCTGAAACCGTTAGCACATTCTTGCAAGGCAACTGCTACCACCCCATAATATAGCCCTTATCTCCGCGTCTAAAGCGATCAACAATCCGTTAAAGTGAGCTAGGTGAGAGGTCGGTTTAGTCTGTTACCGAGCTGCTGCCTTTGCTTAAATCAAAGCCCGATTCGTTTCAAGAGTGGCATCTTACCCATCCGTGATTTCAGTATCAAAACCCATTCAATCCTCCGTTAATCTCCCCAATCAGCGCTGGCAGATTCATCCTCAAGATCCAGTTCGGATGAAAGGCGTTGCCCAAACTGCTCATCTGTCGCCACTGCTAGCGCAGGTGCTGCTGAACCGTGGGCTAACTACAGCCGAGGCCGTTCAGTTTTTTTTAGATCCAGAGTCTCAGGCATTGCCTACTCCCATCGAAGAATTTCCAGACCTGGCAACTAGCCTAGAACTGCTTGAAACCGCCGTGCGCCAAGGCGACAAAATTGCCATCTGCGGTGACTACGATGCCGACGGTATGACCAGCACCGCCCTGCTGCTGCGCGCCTTAAAAGCCCTGGGTGCCCAAGTGGAGTACGCCATCCCCAGCCGGATGCACGAGGGGTACGGCATTAATGATCGCATTGTGGAAGACTTTGCGGCAGAGGGTGGCAAGCTATTGCTGACGGTGGATAACGGCATTGCGGCCTATGAACCCATCGCCAAAGCCCGTGAACTCGGCTTAGCGGTCATTGTGACGGATCACCACGATTTACCGCCGCAGTTGCCCCCTGCCAACGCGATCCTAAATCCCAAGCTTTTGCCAGCAGGTTCGCTTTATAGCGGACTGGCTGGCGTGGGGGTTGCCTATATTTTGGCAGTGGCCTTAGCGCAACAGATGGGTCAAACCCAACAGCTTGTGACCCCACTCTTAGAACTCTTTACCC
>JANNDV010000170.1:0-4367 GCA_031387975.1 Acaryochloridaceae cyanobacterium OTE_75_metabat_521
TGCGATCCAATTCGCCGGGGCTTAGGTAGCGGGCTTCAGCATCCGCATTCACGATTGACTTCGTGACTACACTCATTGATGGATTCCTCTAGTTAAGAAAGATCAACAAAACTATTTTAAGGGACTCTACGGTATCGCTACGCGCAAAAGATCTCTTTGATTGTGGATGGGAACTTTCGGCCTGCTTGCGTCTAAGCAAATGCTCATCCACAACCCATCGTCAACCGAAAGTGATGCCGCTCTCTGAGTTCAGTGAAGTAACTCAGGATTAGCTCCCTACCGCAATCATTTTCCGGTATTTCGGTAACGATACCTACAAAGCTGTAACACTTTTTAAAACTCTGCTCTCAGATTGAAGCGGAAAAGTAAAAAACGTAGGCTCAGTAAGGGTTAGAGAATAATTGACTCAGTCTCTAATCTAACAAGGTTTCTAGTCAAAAACCCATGTACTCCTCATTTTTGAGAAATACATGGGCTGCTTTGCCAAAAGGCATAAAATCAGTGGAATTTTGTAACGTTCTCGTTACACCTGAGAGAAGCTCGGAACCACAATACTGTCGTCCTGCTTCGTGAGCTGGTTGTATAGCCGTTCCGTATTGGGGAAGTTTGCGGCGGGCAACGTTGGGAAGCGACGGTAGGGCACCGTATCTTCACCAAAGAATTGGGAGTATTCTACGCTGTTTACCATGGCGCGAATGAATGCCTTAATGCCATCCTTTGCCAAGATTTGGTTATAGAACCGGATCTCAGCTTGGTCAAGGGGTGCACGTCCCATGAAGTGCTTAGTCCCTAGCTCAATCACCTTGGTATTCGGGAATGGCGTATAGAACTCTTTGACGTACAGCGGCGAGATCCCAACCCCTTCAATAAACTCTTTGACGCTGATGTCGCCATTGCTGAGCTTAACTTCGAGAACCGAGAAGTCGTTTTGGATGCTGAATGGATTGCGATCGCGCTCAAAGATTTGACGATAGGCAGCTTGGATTAACGTCTTGAGAGCGGTCTTATCAACCGTACCCGTCAGCTTAAAGACCTTGGTTTGCTCGCGCTGTTTGCTTACCCCTTGCTCAACTCGACCCTGAATTTGAGATTCAGCCGGCTGATTGTGAGCCACACCCAGCTCAATAAAGCGAGGCGTTGGTTCAGCCTTAGCAGCAAGCGCCGTGGTCGCCGCTGCGCCGCCGCGAATGGTTCGCATCGAAAGCCCCGCAGGGGTTAGATAGCGCTCATAAGGAACGGTATCTTCACCAAACGCGGTTTCGTATTCTTTACTGTCGATGAGCGTATCAACCAGAGCATAAAGCCCCTTCTTGGCACACAGGTCGAAGTAGCGGTTCATTTCTTGGCGACCATAGGTGGGACGACCTAAAAGGCGGCGGTGAATATACTCGATCGCCTTACAAACGTAGAGCGGAGTCCAGTACATGCTGCGGAAGACGTTAGACTTCGCCAGCATCCGCACAAACTCTTTGAGGGTGATATCACCATTCTCAAGCTTAATTTCGGCAACCTTTTGGCGCTGACCATCATAAAGGTCACGTCCAAACACCTGTAAATAGGTTGCTCTAATGATGGCCTGAGTAGAACTTTCTGAGAATTTGACGCTAACCCCTTTATTGGTGGCTGTACGCTTGCCAATTTTTTGGTTAAAGCTAGGCACCTGGTCAAGCTTGAAGACCTTAGGCCCTAGGGTGCTAGGCGCAATGCCTCTCGCTTCGGGGCTGCTGACTTGGCTGTTGATACCTGGGCCACGATTGATCAAAATCCGGCGCGTATCTTTGCCGAAGGGCGCGGAGCCTGCGGTTGGGTTGCGGGTTTCTTTCGGGAAGATTGCGCCAAACTGAATCTCTAGCGGATCGTTACCTACGCCGTAAACGTGTTGGTCGGGCAGTGGCTGATCTTGCGAGGCAAAAACCGTCAAAAATTCAGGCGTTTTGCGGAAAGGTGCGCTGTATCTCAATAGATTTTGCTGAGCGCCCCAGTTGCGACACTCCTGCGCTTCTTGACCCAAACCACGAAGGTACGGAACCGTCTCTTCACCAAAGTAATCAGAATACTCTTGGGAATCTACCAGAGCATTCACTAGAGCAGACAAACCACCCGTAGAAACAATGGAAAAATAGCGCTGAACTTCTTCGCGGCTGCTAGGGCCACGACCTAAAATATGCCGGAATGCAAGCTCTAGGGCGCGGCTGTTAATAAACGGCTCATAAAACTGCTTGCGGTAAAGCGGCGATTTAGCAAGGCGGCGCACAAACTCCTTCATGGAGATTTCGCTATTTTTGACCTTAGATTCAAGGTCAGAGATAGAGAGGCTGTAGGCTTTTGTGATGTCCCGCTCAAATACTTGACGGTAGGTCGCTCTCACAATTTCATTTTTTTCTGAAGCCGAGAGACCGGGCTTCATGGCATATTTAGCCCGACGCTCGGCAGCATTGGAATAAATCTGCGGTAGGCGTAAGCCCTGTTGAGCGCTGGAACCACCCTTGCGAACTTTGTCAGAAGGTGTAGCGGCCTTAAACTCGGTGATTAAGACTTCAAAGTATTGAAGAACAATGGCCTGAGCTTCTGCGTCGTCGCGGAAGTAGGAGATGGCAGCACCGCCCATTTCCTGAAGCGCAACCAGGGTTGCATCGGTTGAGCAGGCGTTCTCAATAATTTCGCGTAAGCCCCGAACGTTAACCGCAATAATGTTGGGGTCGCCTGCCACAATCGCATAGCTGGTATAGCGCAAAAACCAGCTTAGGTCACGCAGAGACTTCTGCATCCGCTCAGGGCCATAGCGCGAAATATTAATCTGCCGAAAGCCTGGAGGGGTGGGGCCACCAATCGAGGACGAACGCAGAAGTGACTTAAAGGCACTCCCAATGGAGTTGCCCTTAGATTCGACATAGGTGGTTGTACCCATTTTTTGAGCTTGGGCAGCGCTGCCGCCGCCAACCATTGCTAACTCCCGCTCTGGGACGGGGGGCTTCTCTAAATAAGCCATGGGCGAACCGCCTGTAAAAATGCGGTTGGCGGCGCGAGAAACAATAACCTCAGAGTTTTGAGCTAAAACTGCTGCAATCTCTAGACGCTTAACGCCAGAACTGAGATAGATAGACAGTTCATTTAGCTCACCCTGCTGTAAAAAGCGGTCTTGCTGCTCCGCTTGAATGATGGTCGCAACGGGGACAGTTTGGTACAACTGTGGGCGTGCGACTGAGCTTCCTCCACTTGCCTTTACAATCATTTGCTTTCGAAGGCTCCCTTCAAATTACTGCGCTAATAATGACGAAGAACGATACAAGTTTCTTAATCACTCAATCTGAGTTTCTTCAGATTGGGCGAGAAGGTCACTGGGACGATGCTGTCAGAATTTTAAGAAATTAACTTTTACCTTAAAACGATTCGCGTCCCTATTCTTTGTTCTTTAACAAATGTGTAGGACTTTTGCTAAAGCATCTTCTAAAAGGCTTTACCCTGCTTTTGAGAGCTTGGCAAAGCATCCCTCTTTAACTTAGTAACCTGTTCTGAAGGGCTGTAATATTACGAAGTGTAAAAACGCTGTTAAGTTTAATAACGCATATCAGGGTTCAATTCTTAGAAGCGAGTGTTTGCGTCAGTCGTCTAGGGCTTGGGCAAGGATGGTGGAGATGGCGGACTGGGTGTGATCGCGAAACTCTACCACGTTGACTTTGTCGAGCATAACGACAGCGACCAGCATCAGCAGCGCCTCTAGGGTAAACACCAAACCATAGGCAAACAGGGGCTGACTGCCAAATAGCGATCGCCCCACATCGAGCAAAGCGCCGCCTACTACAGTGGCACTGGCTTGAGACATAGCCTGAGCCAACCCCCACGCCCCAATAAAGGTTCCGGCGGTTTCGGCAGCGGTTAGGTCAAGCATGAGGCTAACGGCGCTATTGGTAACAAGACCATAGCCCAGCCCTAAAACGATCATGGCAAACTGCAACGCCGCCTGGGAGTGCGTAAACCCCACCGCAATCACGCCCAAAAAACAGAACGCAACCACTCTACAGCCAAAGCGCGCGGTCGCCTGTTTGCCCCAGCGCGGCACAATCAAAAATCCGGTTACGGCAATGCCGATGAGCGTGCCAATACCCCAAAACGCATTGAGCTGTGTACTTTGGGAAACCGTCATGCCAAACACCTCCCCGCCGTAGGGTTCTAGGATAGGCTGCTGCATAAATAGCCCCACGGTCATCAACACCAGAAAGCTAAAAAAGATGCCCGTCTGACGGCTGGCAGTCAAAATCTTGAGGGCTGCCGTGAAGGTAATTTGATCTTCCCGTCCGGCAACTGCCGACCGATGCCCATAGCGGGAGTAGCGTTTCTCAACCCCAACCGTGGCGGTGAAGGCCAAT
>JANNDV010000184.1:0-4950 GCA_031387975.1 Acaryochloridaceae cyanobacterium OTE_75_metabat_521
TCTGCGTAAGGTTTTACGAAATCATCGCTCCTTTCCAACGGATGAATCGGCTTTGAAGGTCATTTACTTAGCGATTCACAATATCTCGAAGAAATGGACGATGCCGATCCGCGATTGGAAAGCTGCCTTAAATCGCTTTGCCATTGAGTTTGAGGGGAGGTTTCCTTTGTAACTTTTATCCCCTCACACAAACTACTTTACAAACTCCGTGGGGCATGGGTTTCGCTGCGCTCGACCCAGCCTACATTACTGGGGTTGGCAAACCTTCATGCCATAAACGATACGATTGCCACCAACATTAGCCAGTTCAGTATTGCTCTGACGACGATAATCGTCATCCCACCGCAGGCCACCCAGCGGTAGCCCACAGACCAATCTAGCTCCAACTCCTTCACTACGAAGCTGGTTAGGATTAGTGCCAATACCTCAAGTATTGCGATGCGAAATAAACCAAACATCGGAATAAAACCCGTGACAGTTTCGCTGATGCCCAAGAAAAAGGCTGACTTATAAATCGTCTCAAGAGAATCAACGCGAATGCCTAGGCCAAGATAGACAGCGGCAAAAATACCAATCGCGGTAAATAAGGTATTGGTGCCGAGGTTACTCAGCACACCATGAGCATTAAACGAGTTTTGCAAAGTCGTGAGACTCGTTTTGCGCTTGAAGGGTTGCGTGGGCCAATCTGTCGGGATGACGGCATCAGCCAACCTTGCCGGCTGCTCTCGCAACATGACCGGATCAATTTTCTGACGATAGGTGCAGGCAGTTCGCACCGTCCCACCCGCTTTGTCAACATGCTGAACATCTACTAAAAAAAGACCCGGAAAGACGGTTTCTTGCTGAAGGCTTGTAATTGAAGTTTTAATCGTGCTTGTCTCAGTAAAGTCCTTAAGCGTAAAACCCGCGTTAAAAGAGGCAGCTCGCGTACAGTCTGCCACGCTTTTTTCCATCACCCCTTCTAGCATGGCTTCCTCGCCTTTAATGAAGCGTTCCATCACTTCTGGGCCAATCATCTGTGCTGCCAATTGGCAATAGGGTTGTGATCCTTTAGCCGTTTTACAAAGCGCCACGAATGCCTGAGGATTATTTTGTGCATGGACGCCATAGCTCACAGAGATTGCGGTAAACAGCACCCAGATCAAAGGCACTAAAAGCATTTGCCAAACAAAATGCGGTCGGCTTTTCGGCGCTACTGAAGGTGGCATCGAAGGCTGGGCAGAAGATACCTCGGGTACGTTCGGTGTTCTGGGGCGAGCAGGGGCAGCAGCCGAATACATTTCTAAAGAAGGTTCTGTGGGGGCTACCAACATTTTCTGAACCAAAGATTGGGGCGCAGCAGGCTCTGAAACAACAGCGGCGGCTGTCACCTCAGCCAATGGCAATACGACGGTCACTTGGTTCATCGCGGCTTCTGGGTTAAGGCAGTAGCGACTCATCCAGATTGAGGTTTTGCGCAGCTTGGCGGCATCTATTTGCGCAAGCTGGTGCAGCCAAGCTTGGGTCTCAATATTCATATCGTCTAGCGGTGGAAGACTGCTAACGCGGAAGAAATGTTCGATATGAGCCAAAGCATTCAGTTTGTTTATCAGCGATAAACCATGAAAGCTTTGCACCAAACGCGCAATCTCTTCGGTGGGTGGCAGAATTTCGGAGGTTAACAATGCTTGATTGCGCGTAAAGCAGTATTGACTAAGGTCTGAGCTGCTAATCTCCGACTCAATTTGAAGACTTTTTGACTCAAGACCATCTCGCTGCATCACAGCCGAAACCACTGACGGAGCAGCTTCCGATGTATCTGCTTCAGCAGAAGGCAGCGCAAGGACGATTTCCCAGTCTGGCTCGATGGTTCCGAGTTCACGGCTATACAGATGCAGGGTTTTGAGATGTGGGAGCTGGAGGGGGGCGGACTCTTGGTGCGCAGCTATCGCCTCCTGAACCCTTTGCGTCAGCGTTTCATAGGAAAAAGACTGTTTCGCCTCGGAGCGATTGGCATAAACGTAGAGCGTTTCGGCATCATGAACGACCTGAAAGATTAGATTTAAACCCTGACAAGCTTGATCTAGGGCTTCGATAACATCCGTTTCATTCATCTGGGCGGGGAGAGCAGCGACTTCTATAGCGTTCCCAGTTTGAGAATGAATGTGATGCTCAAGCGGCTCATTTGTACGCACAGCCTCGCCCTGCTAGGATCAGCAACGAACGGTTGGAAGTAAACTGAAATCACCGCCTAATAGCCTAAGAGTTGAGATAATTTGAGTGCAAAAACAACCGCGCCGCTGGGGCACCATTGCTGTTTTGGGGGTTTCTAGCCTGATCTTTATTGGTCTTTCTGTGCTCCCGCTGGTGGGCGGCATTATGAACCAGAAGAAAGAAACCACCGCCATTTCTACTGCAAAGCCCAATGCGGTTGCCGATTCTCCCGAAATTCTTAAAAAGGAAGAAGAGGGCTATCAGCTTGTACTAAAGCGCGATCCCAATAACCCCACGGTGTTGCAAGGGCTGTTAGAGACGCGTCTGAAGCTGATTCGCCAAGGCGTGCGCCAGCCCAAAGACGTGATTGAACCCCTCGAAAAACTGGTAAAGCTGAACCCTGGACAGCCGCTCTACCCCATTCTTTTGGGTCAGGCTCAAGAAAAATCGGGTGATAGTACCGCTGCGGCTGGGACTTATCGCACGGTGCTAGACCAGCAGCCCACCAATACCGAAGCCCTTCAGCGGTACGTTACGCTGCTGATCCGGCAAAATCAGCCAGCAGCAGCCTTTGATGTACTGCAAAAATCAAGCGCAGCCGCGAAGCAGGCCAATCAGCAGCAGCCTAATAGCGCTGATTTACCTGCCATAGAGCTGCTAATGGGAGATGTATACTTGGCGCAGCAGAAAACTGGAGAGGCGATCGCCCTCTACGACCGTCTCCAGAAAGAAAGCCCCAACGACTTCCGCCCCGTCGTTGCCAAAGGCATTGTGTTAAAGAACCAAGGCAAAAATACAGAGGCATTGACCCTCTTTCAATCTGCCCAGGCGCTTGCCCCAGCACAAGTTAAAGATAAAATTCAGCAGCTTATTGTCAGCACTCAAGGTAGCACGGCAGCCCCAGCCAACCCCTTTAGCAGCCCATCACCCACCCAAAGTTCAGCCCCCTAGATTTTAGCCAAATATGCAAAAATCAAATGTGGTACCTGCATTTTTTGAATAGCCTGACTAAATACCGCCTCTCGTTCGTCTAAAACCCTTTACGATCATCCTTAAATCTGCCATTCGGTTTAGCACAAAATTACGGCGTCCCCAAATCTTATGACGAAGAAAAATCTGATTGTGATTGGCAACGGCATGGTTGGGCACAAGTTTTTAGAGTGCATGATTGCCAAAGGGGCGACGCACGACTGGAATCTCATTACCTTTTGCGAAGAGCCGCGTGTTGCTTACGATCGCGTTAACCTCAGCGGATTCTTTTCGGGCAAAACCGCTGGGGATCTGTCGCTCGTGGAGCCTGGTCTGTATCAAACCCACAACATTCAGATTCATATTGGCGATAAAGCCCACAGCATTGATCGCGATACCAAAACGATTACTTCCGTAAACGGCGTAACGGTCAACTACGACAAAGTTGTGTTGGCAACGGGTTCTTACCCCTTTGTGCCGCCGATTAAGGGCAAAGACGCAGACGGAACCTTTGTCTACCGCACCATAGAAGACTTAGAGGCGATGTCAGCTTACGCCAAAAACTCTAAAGTAGGCGTGGTGATTGGTGGCGGACTGCTGGGGCTAGAATGTGCCAACGCGCTTAAAAACATGGGGCTAGAGACCCATGTAGTAGAGTTTGCGCCTCGCCTCATGCCAGTGCAGATCGATGAAGTGGGCGGCGAAGTATTAAAGGATCAAATTGAGGCGTTAGGCGTGAAGGTTCACGTCAATAAGGCCACCACAGAAATTGTGAACCAAAACGGTAGGGTTCATAAGATGATGTTTGGTGACGGGACAGAACTGCAAACAGACATGATTGTGTTTTCAGCAGGCATTCGGCCTCGGGATGAGATTGCAAAAGACTGCGGCCTACAGGTGGGTGAGCGGGGCGGTATTGTGGTGAATGAGGTGTGCCAAACCTCAGATGCAGATATCCATGCCATTGGCGAATGTGCGCTCTACGAAAATCGCATTTATGGCCTAGTGGCTCCAGGCTACACGATGGCGACCGTGGCGGCAGATCACTTGTGTGCGCCCGACAGCAATCGCTTTATGGGGGCAGATATGTCTACGAAGCTGAAGCTTTTGGGCGTGGACGTGGCAAGCTTTGGAGATGCTTTTGGAACAACAGAAGGCGCTAAGGAAATTGCCATTAAAGACGCAGTAAAGGGCACCTATAAAAAGCTGGTGCTGAATGAATCCGGTTCGCTGCTGCTAGGCGGCATTTTGATTGGGGATGCCTCGGCCTACGGCAATTTATTGCAGTTGGTGCAAAATGCGATCGCCCTACCCCCCCACCCCGAAGACCTGCTCATGCCGCCCCGTGAAGGGGGAAGCTTCTCTATGGGTGTCGAAAGCTTACCCGATACCGCGCAGCTTTGCTCTTGTAATAACGTCACAAAAGGACAGATCTGCACTGCCATTCAAGAACAGGGACTGCTCGATATTGGCAGCGTCAAAAAATGTACTCAAGCAGGGACAGGCTGTGGCGGCTGCGTCCCCTTAGTGACGGATTTGCTCAAGTCTGAGCTAAAGAAAGCAGGCATTGAGGTTAAGAATGACCTGTGTGAGCATTTCGCCTATTCTCGTCAAGAGCTGTATTCGCTCACTCGCACCCATCAAATTAAAACCTTTGATGAACTGCTAGAGCGTCATGGCAAAGGAAACGGCTGCGAAATTTGTAAACCTGCCGTTGGCTCTATTTTGGCTTCGGCTTGGAATGATTATGTGCTAATGCCCTCCCATGCGGGGTTGCAAGATACCAAT
>JANNDV010000275.1:0-11277 GCA_031387975.1 Acaryochloridaceae cyanobacterium OTE_75_metabat_521
TCTCTTGAACACAAGCTTGAAGGCGTTTGGTCTGTTGAGCATTCATGATGGGGCTGTCCATTCAACTCTGTATTGACTATCCTACCCTTTCTCGCAAAAGCTATATTCCTCAAGCTTTTTGCCAAAGTGGGATGCTCCCGAGGATCCTTTCCTTAATCTGTTGTTAAATGAATTCGTATTCCTCCGATATTGAGCAGCAAATGCTAAGGCTTTACAAGTCCTTAAACGAGAAGGATCGTCGTCGTTATGGAGCCATCGAAGCTGCCAAATTGGGATGGGGTGGAATATCGTACATCAGTGCTCTGTTTGGGTGTGATTATTACACGATTCGATTGGGGCTATCGGAGTTAGATGATGTAGTAGCCATGAATCAGGCGGGGATTCGGGCTAAAGGCGGGGGACGCAAATCAGCCTTTGAGACCGTCGAGGGACTTGATGAAGTGTTTATTGAGGTGCTAGAGGAACACACCGCAGGGTCGCCCATGGATGAGGGACAGAAATGGACAAATCTGAACCGACAAGAGATTGCTCAGTTGATAGAAGTGGACGGAAAAGCCATCAGCGTTACCCTCGTTGACCAGTTGCTTAAAAAGCATGATTATCGCAAGCGCAAAGCTCAGAAACGTCTTTCTACAGGAGAAACCGTCCATCGTAACGAGCAGTTTGAAAACATCGGAACCCTTAGAAAAACCTATCAAGACGCGTGTAATCCGGTTTTGAGCATGGACAGTAAAAAAAAGAGTTGATTGGACTACTGTATCGAGCGGGTCGTTTGTATACTCAGCAGGAGATTGAGGTGTTTGACCACGATTGGCCTTCTCTCGCAGTTGGGGTCGCCATTCCCCACGCCTTGTACGACCTGAAGCTCAATATTGGCTATATCCAGATTGGCATCAGTCATGACACGGGAGAGTTTGCCTGTGATTCGATTCGCTACTGGTGGAATCATTACGGTTCCATTCAATATCCGAAGGCCAGTTCTATTTTGATCCTGTGTGATGGAGGGGGGTCTAACAGTTCACGTCACTATCTGTTTAAGCAAGATTTACAGGCATTGGTGAATGAATTAGGCATTGAGATTCGCATTGCTCACTATCCGCCGTATACCTCAAAATACAATCCCATTGAGCATCGGCTGTTCCCTCATCTGACACGGGTTTGTGAAGGTGTCATTTTTGAATCGGTGGAAACCGTGAAGGATTTGATGGGTAAAGCCAAGACTAAAACGGGTCTGAAGGTTTTGACTACGGTTTTAGATAAGGTCTATCAAACGGGTCGAAAAGTCACCCAGGCGTTTAAGGAATCAATGGAAATCGTCTTTGATGTTTACCTGCCAAAATGGAATTACACTGCCAAACCCCAGAAAGCTTAACTCTGGAGGTTATTTAATCCTCGATCCTTACCACTGTGGGCGTTTGCTGGCTGAACTTGAAGCCATTCAAAAAACGGCACAGGGAAATATCAATGCAACCCTAGTTGATCGCTACTACGGAGCTGCTTCTAGCACACCCGCTAAAGCCTTTGCACCGCTGATGCGTGGGGTACAAACTCATCTCAGTAAGTTACGCAAAAATTCACCTGGACTCTATAAACTGTGCGATCAGCAGCTCGAAGAAATTATGTTGAACTTCCACGACAAGAAGTTTCCCAGCACATTGGCGATGAGCGATCAGGCAATTTTTGCACTGGGCTACTACCATCAACGGGCGGCTAATAGGGCTGTGATCGCCAAAGCCAAAGCTGATAAGGCCGAAAAAGCGGCGGAGAAAGCAACGGTCTAAAACAGACAGCTTTTCGGTTTTCTAAGCGATCCCATTTTGTATTTTCACTATTTTTCAAGGAATGCATCCCATGACTTTTCATCTTGATCCTCAGCGTCGCCATGATTTTGTATTGATCTTTGACGTAACGGATGGCAACCCAAATGGTGATCCTGATGGCGGAAATATGCCCCGTACTGACGCTGAAACATCTCACGGACTGGTCACTGATGTTTGTCTTAAGCGCAAGATTCGTAATTATGTTTCGACCTACGCTGAGTATGAAGCGACCGAGGAGCAAAAGCAGCGGCTGAGCATCTTTGTTGAGCATCACGGTATCTTGAACAACCAGATTCGCTGCGCTTATACTGAGCAAGGGATTTCGACTGGAAAACCCGCCACTGAGGTGATAAAAGAAGCGGCTGTACTTGAACTGGTGCGTGAATATAAGCACCTGTTGCTTTCCGCTCCTGGTTTTACTTTTACTGACAGCGATGGGGATGTCGAAGAAGATGCGGTGCCCACGTTAGCTTACTCAGGTGAACTAACTGACGCTGAACTCAAGGAAGCCTTGGAAGCGACTGGTGAGATGTATCAGAACAAAGCCATCAAGAAATTCATTGATGCGCTGACAAAGAAAGCAGGCAAGCCAGATAAAAATCGTGTCAACGCAGAGAAAGCTCGGAAATGGATGTGCGCCAACTTTTATGATGTGCGGATGTTTGGTGCGGTAATGAGTACAGGCTTGAATGCAGGCCAGGTGCGTGGGCCAGTTCAGCTTACGTTTGCGCGATCGTTTGACCCAGTATTGCCGCAAGATTTGGCTGTGACTCGCGTCGCAGTAACCGATGCAAAAGATGCCGAAAAACTGCAAACAATTGGGCGTAAAACTCTTATTCCTTATGGCTTATATATGACACGCGGTTTCTATTCTGCATCTTTAGCAGATCAAACAGGAGTGACTGAAAAAGACCTCGAGCTTTTTTGGGAAGCCCTAGTCAAAATGTGGGACTGCGATCGCTCTGCTAGCCGTGGCATGATGGCACCCCGTGGTCTGTACATTTTTTCTCACGAGTCTAAGCTAGGTAATGCACCAGCCCACAAGCTTTTTGAGCGAATTCAAGTGGAATTAAAGCCAGAGAAAACTGTGCCCAGACAGTTTTCAGACTACGACGTTAGCATTGATGCAGACTCATTACCGAATGGCATTACGTTGACCCGCCTGACTGAAGGCTAATAGGCAAGAAGTATGACAACCCAATCAACAACAACATCGTATCCGTCTGAGTTAGGTGATAGCTGCGCACCCAGAGTCCGCCCTTCACTGTATGAGCAAGACTTTTGCCAGTGGACTCAGTTGATGGCAGACCTTCTGCGAACTGGATGCTGGCAAGAGCTTGATATTGAAAACATAGCGGAGGAGATTGAAAGTTTGGGGCGCTCAGATCGACGGGAATTGCGAAGCAGAGTAGAAATTCTGCTCATGCATTTACTCAAGTGGTCGTACCAAAGCACTCATCAAACCAATAGCTGGCGCTTAACTATTACAGAACAACGCATTCGAGTGCAGGGGTTGCTAGAGGATAGCCCCAGCCTTAAGCCTTTTCTAGAGATAGAATTTGCGAAGTGCTACCAAAATGCTAGAGCATTAGCTGCCGATGAAACGGGTCTGTCGCCAAACACTTTTCCAGAAGAGTGTCCTTATCTACTACAGCAAATTTTAGAACAAAATTATCTGCCAGAGTAAAGGGCGGACTCTGGGTGCGCAGCTATCGCCAACCCATCACTGAATAACCCAATGCTAAATCAGGGAGCTTGCCATGATTGCTCAAGTTCAAGAAAAGCGCACCTACAGCCCAGAAGAATATCTTGAGCTAGAGATTCAGGCTGAGACGCGCAATGAATACATCAATGGTGAAATCATTCCAATGAGTGGAGCTACACCCAATCACAACCGCATTACAGGTAATCTTTACGCTGCGCTAAATTTTGCGCTAAAAAGAAAGCCTTATGAAGTTTTTGTGGCTGACCAACGGCTGTGGATTCCCCGAAAAAGGATATACACCTACCCAGATATTGTGCTTGTACAAGGGGCTTTAGAGCTTCAGGAAGGACGAAAAGATACCATTACGAACCCACTTATTATTGTAGAAGTTTTATCAAAGTCAACGGGCAATTATGATCAGACTGATAAATTTGCGGCTTATCGCACTATTCCTAGCTTTCAAGAATATATTCTGATTGACCAGTACAGCCTTCGGATGGAGCATTACGTCAAAACAGAACCCCGCAAATGGGTATTTCAGGAGTATGACGAGTCGGATATCTCGCTGTGCTTGACTTCAATCGCGTTTGAAATTGCGCTAGCAGACCTGTACGAAAAAGTTGAATTTGAACCCGTTGAGGCTGAATCTGTTGAAGCTGAACTAGAGTCCTTGGGTTAGGGCACCCTATCAATAGCAGTCTCTGTAGTCAGCTTTATTTGTGCCTAACCCTGACGACTATTTAATGATTAGCGCCTTACAGCACTACGCCTACTGTCCGCGTCAGTGTGCGCTGATTCATATCGAAAAAGTATGGGATGAGAATTTGTATATCCTGCGGGGTCAGCGAGTGCATGCCATTGTGGATACTCCTGGCGATGAGCTGATTGAGGGGGTTGGGGTAGAACGGGCGATGCCGCTATGGTCGCACAAGCTTGGTATTACGGGCATTGCGCATGTGGTTGAATTTTTGGCAGACGGTACGCCTTACCCAGTGGAGTATAAGTCTGGGTCACGGAAGGCGAAGGATGCAGATAGTATTCAGCTTTGTGCTCAGGCGCTCTGTCTTGAAGAAATACTGGGCTGCACTATATCTGTGGGCGCTATTTTCCATCATGGGTCGCGGCGGCGACGGGAGGTGGCGTTTGACGCAGCACTGCGATCGCTTACCCTGCAAACCATCGAAGGAACGAGATCGCTCTTCACATCTGCAAAACTACCTGCCCCTGTAGCAGACAACCGCTGTAAGGATTGTTCTTTGATTGATGCCTGTATGCCCCACGCGATTGATGGCTTTCGACGGGCTGCTGGTGGGAATAATCCGTTTAAGGTTGAGGCCGATCTATGAAGCAAATTCTGAATACGCTCTATGTGCAAACACAGGGAACCTACATTCATCTTGACCACGATACGCTGAAGCTTCAGGTCGAAAAGGAAACAAAATTTCAGGTGCCGCTGCTTCACCTGGGCGGGATTGTGGCGTTCGGGAATGTGTTGCTGAGTCCATTCCTCATCCATCGCTGCGCGGAAGATGGGTGATCGCTAGTCTGGCTCTCGCAGTATGGCAAGTTTAGGGCAAGGCTATCGGGTTCAACCACGGGCAATATTTTGCTGCGGCGATCGCAACATGCTGCCCTCGATAACCCTCAAAATACCCTAGAGATTGCGCGGTATATGGTGGCAGGCAAGCTCCAGAATACGCGGAATATTTTGATGAGAGCGGCACGGGAGGCGCAAGAGGAGGGCGATCGCAACGCCCTAAAAGCGGCGGCTAAAATTCATGCTGATTCTATCCAAAGTGCAGAAAAGGCATCCGATCTAGACAAGCTGCGAGGGACTGAAGGGTATGCGGCTAAGTCCTATTTTGCGGCGTTTTCGAGTATGGTGCGAACCAATCGGACGGTGTTTGAGTTTGTGGAGCGATCGCGTCGTCCACCGCGTGACCCCATTAATGCGCTGCTATCGTTTGTCTATACGCTGCTGGTGAATGAGTGTGTATCGGCCTGTGAGGGGGTGGGGCCTAGATCCGCAGATGGGCTTTTTGCATACGTTACGGCCTGGAGGACCTGCTTTGGCGCTAGATTTGATAAAGGAATTACGGGCGCTTTTAGCGGATCGCTTGGTTTTGACGCTCATTAATCGAGGACAGATTACCGCAGATGATTTTATAGATCGCCCTGGTGGTGCAATTTATTTAACTGAGGATGGTCGCAAGACGATTTTGAATGCCTACCAGAAGCGTAAGCAAGAGGAGCTTTTGCACCCGATTGTAAATGAGAAGATGCCGATGGGGTTGGTGCCTCATGTGCAGGCGCGTTTGCTGGCAAGGCATTTACGGGGGGATGTGCCCCATTATCAGCCGTTTATTTTGCGATGAGTGATGAATATTTTAGTGACCTATGATGTGGGTGATACAGAATCTAAGGCGGGTCAGCGCCGTCTGCGGAAGGTGGCGATTATTTGTAAAAATTTTGGTCAGCGGGTGCAGTTTTCGGTGTTTGAGTGCGAGATTTCTGAGGCTCAGTTTGAATCAATGAAGGCTCAGCTTTTGAAGGCGATTGATAAGAGTTTGGATAATTTACGGTTCTATAAGCTGATGGGTTCTCGTGATCGCGCGGTTGAGGCGTATGGCGTTGATCGGTATATTGATTTTAATGAGCCGCTCATTCTTTGAAAATGCTGCGCGAATCTATAGTAAGGGGCAAAAGCTCGGGAGGTTCGCGATCGTTCTGCTCATAAGCTTTTCAGGGATTTAGATCGATGAAACAAGATGAAGACAGGTGTACCAAAAATAGGGGTCCGCGTTTTCAGGGTCTACAAGCCTTGAGAATAAAAGGTTTGGTATAATTGCGGTAGCTCCTGGCCTTCGGGCTGGGAGAGGATTGGAACAGATGCTACCTACTTACGAGACTTAGAGAATCGCGTAGCTCCTGGCCTTCGGGCTGGGAGAGGATTGGAACGCAAGTATCTCGACGACGATCGCCCTTCTGCCGAAAAAATTCTAGGGCTTAAAGTCAACAAATGGATTGAATACAGCAACTCCCGATTTTTGGAAATCTATAACGTTGCGCGTCACCACACAAAGATTGTGTAAGCCTGCGGTTGCAGAAATAAATAGATCCGGCTGGCTGTAGGTGTAGGCTTGTTTTCGTCCCTGTTCGACCATATGTCGCCACCTCAAAATGACCGCTTCATCTACGGGTAAAATGCGATCGCGAAACCAAGTCCACAGCGTTTCATTCATCTGTCATTCTTGGGGTTTGGTCAACTCGTTTCATAATGGAATGGCTGTCGGTCAACAAAATGGTCAATTATGGGCAGAAAATCTTCTACTGCGGAAGTCTGTAGCCAGTTCATCGAAGCTGAGATCGCCCGTCTGCGTGAGTTAACTCAATGCGATCGCCAAGCTGAGTGGCGCATGAGCTTTGAGGATGCGCCAGCAGCGACCCAGTGCAATCCTCATCAGTGGGAAAACTGGCAACCCATTACGCTCAATGCGCGCCAGCATATTGCTTGGCCTGCGGGTCGGCAGGTGCTGTGGCTGGGGCAAGCGATCAAGATGCCTGAGTCCTTAGCGAATTATCCGCTGGCTGGGTTTACGGTGCGGTTGTCGATGACTTGGTGGGCAGAACAGGCCAATGTCTATGTCAATAGTGTGCTGTTGCAGCAGGGCGACCTTTTTGATACGTCAGCGCGGGTTATTTTGACGGAGGCGTTAGTTCCAGGAGAGTCTGTGGCGGTTGCGATCCGACTAGTGAGTCCGGCTCATGACGCGGGGGCGCTGGTGCGATCGCATTTCCTCTGCGACCCCTCGACGAGCGATCTCATTGATCCAAGTATGGTCGCGGATGAACTGGCGGTACTGAAAACTTACCTAAGCGTCTTTCGCCCAGATGATTTAGAGACGTTAGCTGCTGCCATTACGGGTATTTCGTGGGAAAAGACTGGGGATGTGATCACCTTCAATCAAAACCTCCAACACCTGCACCATCAACTCACCCCCTTCGCACAATGGATGAAGCAGCGGCGCATCAACTGGATTGGTCACGCTCACTTAGATCTCGCTTGGCTGTGGCCTGTGGCAGAAACTTGGGAAGCCGCCGAACGCACGTTTCAATCTGCACTCAATCTCCAACAAGACTTTGATGAACTAAACTTTTGTCATTCCACCCCTGCGCTCTATCAATGGATTGAGCAGCATCGCCCCGATATATTTGAGCAAATCCAGCAGCGCGTTGCCGAAGGCCGTTGGGAAATTGCAGCAGGGATGTGGGTAGAGCCGGAGCTGAATTTAATTAGCGGTGAATCTTTAGTGCGGCAGATCCTTTACGGTCAGCGCTACACCCAGGAACGCTTTGGACACATTAGCCGCGTGGCGTGGCTGCCCGATAGCTTTGGCTTTTGCGCCCAGTTGCCCCAACTCTTAAAGCAGGGCGGCGTAGACTATTTCTTAACCCAAAAACTACGCTGGAACGATACCACCCAATTTCCCCATGAGGCGTTTTGGTGGCAAGCCCCCGACGGCACCCGCATTTTTAGCGTTATGACCCCACCCATTGGGGAATCTATTGACCCCATCAAAATGGGTAACTATGCTCAAGGTTGGGAAACTAAAACCACCCTTCAGGAAAGCTTTTGGCTCCCTGGCGTAGGCGATCACGGCGGTGGCCCGACACGAGACATGTTAGAAGTGGCGCGCAAGTGGCAGCAGTCGCTCCTATTTCCGCAGCTTAAGTCCAGCACCATGACGGCGTTTTGCCAGCAGGTTGAAGATACCCTTCAAGAGGTGCCTGTCTGGACAGACGAACTGTATCTAGAATTCCATCGGGGCTGCTATACCTCCCATGCTGATCAAAAGCGCTATAACCGCCGCTGTGAGCATTTGCTGACTGAAGCGGAAATGTTCTCGGCGATCGCCACCCTCCTCACCCAAGCCTCCTATCCCAAAGCCGAACTCGAAACCGCTTGGAAGAAGGTTTTGTTCAACCAATTTCACGACATTCTGCCAGGATCTTCGATTCCAGAAGTATTTGTGGATGCCAATCAAAAATGGGAGCTGGCGCAGCAGACGGCATTGGACTTGAGAGAGAAAGCATTGGGGGCGATCGCCGCTCATATCCATCTCCCAGAACCGCCTGCACCAGATGCGGTTGCGATCGTGGTTCATAACTCCCTTAACTGGAAACGATCTGACGTGGTTTACTGGCAAGCCCCTAGCGACGGTATCGTTTTAAACAGCGGCGGCGGTCTTTTGCAAACCCAGTACAATCCCCAAAGCCAGACTCTTAGCATTTGGGTAAACGGCGTTCCCTCTATCGGTTATCGCGTACTTTGGTATGTCTCGAATGCTTTACCAACAGCCACCGCCTTGCCGGAGGGATGGGTCTTAGACAACGGACATCTACGCGTCGAAATTTGTAAGAACACAGGAAACATTGCCTCAGTCTGGGATTACTCAGCCCAGCGAAGCGTGTTGACAGGTCAGGGGAATACGCTTCAGTTCTTTCAAGATCAGGGGCAGTATTGGGATGCTTGGAACATTGATCCTAACTATGCTCAACATCTTTTAGAATCTGCTGAAATTCAGTCCATTGCTATGCCCGATCTAATTAACGGCGCGGTTGAGCAATGTATTGAGGTCAAGCGACGCTGGCGCAACTCGACTTTCATTCACATCTACCGTTTGGCGCTGCACTCATCTGTGCTCAAAATTGAGACTCAGGTGGACTGGCAAGAAACCCACGTCCTTGTCAAAGCAGCCTTTCCCCTCAGCGTTTCGGCAGACTATGCCACTTACGAAACGCCTTGCGGAGCTATTGAGCGTCCCACCCTGCCCAATGACTCTCAGCCGCTGACAGAGCATCAAAAATCAAAATGGGAAGTCCCGGCGCTCCACTGGGCTGACCTGACCCAATCTGGAGAAGAACCCTACGGCGTAAGCTTGCTGAATGACTGCAAGTACGGCTATGATACACAGCCGAACTGCCTGCGGCTCACGCTGTTGAGAAGCCCAACGTGGCCCGATGAAGAATGCGATCGCGGTTTTCACTCCTTTACCTATGCCCTCTACCCTCACGCTGGCAGTTGGCAACAGGCCAAGACTCATCAAAAGGGCTACGAACTCAATCGCCCTTTGATTGCGCAAACCTTAGCGCACCCAAATTATGAAGCTGGCAAACAGCTCCAGGCGAAAAGCTTCCTCCTTGGATTTCCAGATAACCTTGTTTTAATGGCGCTGAAACAATCCGAAGATTCCTCAAAAGAGTGGATTGTACGCTGCTATGAAGCCTGTGGTCAGCCTGTGGACGCAACAATTACATCTACGCTGCCGCTAAAGCCAGCTTATCTGGTCGATGGCTTAGAGCGCTCTATATTGAGCGAGCAAGAGAAAATGCGGGGATGGGAAGTGCGATCGCAGTGTTGGCAACAGGCTGATGCAGCAGCAGACGCTGTATATTGCATTGAGGTTGTGTGAGTTAAAACGGTATGCAGGTCGTTCTGTGCGGGTACTACGGCTACGGGAATGGGGGCGATGAGGCGCTGCTGGCAACGCTGCTTCAGTTTTTGCCCAAAAATATTTCGCCCGTGGTGCTGTCGGGCAACCCTGCCGATACGCAAGCGCTGCATGGGGTGATGGCCTGCGATCGCAATAACCTCTTCGCAGTCTTCAACCTTTTGCGAAGTTCCCAAGCCTTTATTTGGGGTGGGGGTAGCCTGATCCAAGACAGTACCAGCGCCCTTAGCCCTTGGTACTACTGCGGTTTAATGCTAACGGCGCGGCTCTTAGGCTTAAAAACGATCGCCTGGGCGCAAGGCATTGGCCCCCTTCAGCGCCCTCAAACCCAGTGGATTGCAAAACAGGCGTTTCAAGGCTGTAGCGCCATTAGCGTCAGAGATCCGGGTTCAGCCGATTGGGTGCATCGCTGGCAACAGACCGCGACAGTTGCCCCCGATCCGGTCTGGGCGCTAGAGGCTGCACCGATAGGTGCTCTAGAAAGGTTGCCCACGCCCCGTATTGCAGTCGTGCTGCGTTCTCATCCGCTGCTAACTTCTGAGCGACTTGGCAAAATTGCTCAGGCGCTAGAACTTTTTCATGCTCAGACGAACGCCCATATCGTGTTCATTCCATTTCAGAAAAGCCAAGATTTAGAAATTGCCCAAACCCTCCATACTCAACTCCCCCAAGTCAGCCACCTAGTTCAGCTCACCGATCCACGTCAGCTCAAGGGCATTTTTCAAGGGGTAGAAATGGTCATTGCCATGCGCTTGCACGGACTCATTATGGCGGCGGCGGAAGGTTGCCGCTGCTTTGGCATTAGCTATGACCCCAAAGTACAGCGCCTAATGGAAGAAATTGACTGTCCAGGATGGGACTTAGCCCATTTTCCAGAAGATGTCTCGGGAATGGTGGAGCAGTGGGTGAAGGTCTACCAATCTAGCCCAACGCTGACAACAACTCAGCGTCAAACCTTGATGCAGCAGGCAAGACAGCACCAGCAGGTTTTAACAATATTGTCTTAGTCAACATGCAGACCGATGACAACTCTACCGATAAAACTGCGGTAGATTTCTCAATCTTGCTATCTAGCATGTTCGGCATACTATAATAACTGATAGAAACACATGGGGCTGTCCCGGCTTCGACGTTTTAGTGAACGTAGCCTCGTGATTCAGGCCGAGAGTGAGTTACCTCTCGTAAATCAATGACTCAAACAAAACGTAAATGCGAACAACATCGTTCCTTTCGCTCGTAA